>NZ_JAUBPR010000309.1:0-1105 GCF_036700845.1 Microcoleus sp. S13_C5 | reverse complement strand
TCTTTGAACACAACTTGATATTTTTTATTATATCATATTAGTTGTTTGTGTAATTAATTTTGTTTGACTACTTATCATATCCCAACAATGAACAATCTCAAAACTAAAAAACCAAATTCCCCAAACAACACTCCCTCGCGGTGGAGCACACTGTGGACGTACAGCATCATGAGCGCGATCGCACTTTTAATGCTGTTTCCCTTGCTGTGGCTGCTCAGTACCTCCCTCAAATCCCCCAACGAAAACATCTTTCAATTTCCCCCGCAACTGTGGCCCCAACAGCCAACCCTCGAAAACTTCATCAAAGTTTGGCAAACCAACCCCTTCGGCCGCTACCTGTTCAACAGCACCCTAATTGCCTGCCTCACAGTTAGCATCAACGTCCTCTTTTGTGCCCTCGCCGCTTACCCCTTAGCCAGACTCAAATTTCGCGGCCGCGAAGCCATCTTAATCACGATCGTTTCCACAATCATGATTCCGTTCCAAATAGTCATGATTCCCCTATACATATTGACTGTACAACTCGGGCTAAAAAATAGTTATTTAGGCGTAATCTTTCCAGGGCTAGCCTCAGCCTTCGGGATATTTTTATTACGACAAGCATTTTTAGCAGTTCCCAAAGAACTAGAAGAAGCCGCCCGCATCGACGGCTGCAGCGAATTAGGCATTTGGTGGCACGTCATGATTCCGGCAATTAAGCCGGCTTTAGTTACTTTAGGAATTTTTGTATTTATCGGTTCTTGGAGCGATTTTCTGTGGCCGCTGCTAGTTTTAGACAGGCCGGAATATTACACTTTACCTTTAGGGGTAGCCAATTTAGCCGGGACATTTTCTTTAGATTGGCGTTTAGTTGCGGCGGGTTCTATTATTTCTATTGTTCCAGTTTTAGGACTATTTTTGCTCTTGCAAAAATACATTGTGCCAACAGAAACTGCTGCTGGAGTCAAGGGATAGAATCAAGATAAACAATCGGCGTTAATCCGCGTTCATCTG
Source organism: Microcoleus sp. S13_C5 (assembly GCF_036700845.1). NCBI lineage: Bacteria > Bacillati > Cyanobacteriota > Cyanophyceae > Oscillatoriales > Microcoleaceae > Microcoleus > Microcoleus sp. S13_C5. The sequence continues at coordinate 112 of NZ_JAUBPR010000309.1, read as the reverse complement.
CGGTTAAAAATTAAAATCTTTTGAACTCACAACTCACAACCCACATTCCGCAGATGTGGGTGGAATTTTTTTATCAGTTGTGAAAAGTGGGAACCCCAAAGTTTTTCCGTTG
>NZ_JAUBPR010000193.1:0-8014 GCF_036700845.1 Microcoleus sp. S13_C5 | reverse complement strand
AATCAGTGGTTTGACTCATTTCTATTGGTGGCCGGAAGCAAAAGTTTAATCATGGTTAATCGACCGGACATGATATACACCCTGTTCGCAAGCAGAGAATAATTCATGAGTTTTCTGGGCAGCTTCGATGCCACAAATACAAGCTTTTTCCAAATCGCTAGGATTAAATTTTTTCCTAGCTTCTTTGAATCCTATTTCTAAAAGTTTGGCGCCGATTCCTGGTGCTATTTTTAAGGCGAATGCTCCCCATTCAATCATCGTAATTTAAAATATTTGTGATTAATAGAGTTTACACTGGTATTATTATCAATTTTAGTGAGATTTAAAATTTTCTTGTGGGGTGGGCCCTCCTAGCCCGCCCCGATCGCCCTTATTGAAAATGCTGTCACATTTCAGGTCAGATAAACCCTAGTTTTAAACAGGGCGCGGCACTTCGTAAGTCAAAAAGTCATAGGCCATTTTCGTATTCGGAAAAATTGCCTGCGCTTCCTTGAGCAAATCATCCAGGACGATCGCATTTCCCGGAGCGTAACGCGGGCTAAAATGCGTCATAATTAACTGTTTCGCCCCAGCGATCGCAGCCACTTGAGCCGCCATAGTCGAAGTTGAATGGAGGCGATCGAAGGCCATTTGAGCATCTTGATGAGCAAAAGTAGCTTCATGCACTAACAAATCAGCATCCTTCGCTAATTCCACGGCCCCGTCACAAAAAACCGTGTCTGTACAATAAACAAACTTGCGCCCGATTTGATCCGGGCCACAAAAATCAGTACCTTTAAACTGTCGCCCGTCCTCTAACTTTACCGTCTTTCCTTGTTTTAATTGACCGTAAAGCGGCCCGGAAGGAATACCCACAGCCTTAGCTTTTTCTACATCAAAATGTCCCGCACGGTCTTTCTCAGTTACTCGATAACCAAAAGCAGTAACTCGGTGCTTCAAAGGGCCGCAACTAACAATATATTCGTCATCTTCATAGATGACTCCCTCGTGAATTTTGTGTACCTTAACCGGGTATGAAAAATGAGTTTGAGAATAACGAACGCCTGCTTGCAAATATTCTTCAAGTCCCGGAGGCCCGTAAAGATCGATGCGCTTGACATTCCCCGCCAAACCGCAGCTAGCCAGCAAACCCATTAAGCCGAAAATATGGTCGCCGTGCAGGTGAGTGATGAAAATGCGGCTTAGTTGGCTGACTTTGAGATCGCTGCGGAGAAACTGGTGCTGAGTTCCTTCGCCACAGTCAAACAGCCAGAGTTCCGCTCGCTGGGGCAACCGGAGGGCTATGCTGGAAACGTTGCGCGATCGCGTGGGGACACCGGAGCTAGTTCCGAGAAATGTAATCTGCAAGAGTCAAATCACCTCAATTAAGTCTTAAAAAATATGTTACATATATCCAGAGTGCAGCTAATCCGACATAAAGGAAATAGTCGCACCCAGGAACCGGGATAAATCGCTGTTCCTGCAAGGATCGAGTCGCTCAAATCATTTTTGACAAGCGCACAGAGTACCAAACCCAATTCTAACGTTTTCTTTCTTCCGTTCCTCTTCCTTTTCTCCGAACCGAAGCTTCCCCTTAAAACTTGTCGAACATATACAGCATAAAAGGAGAATTTTCAAATGCAGTCAGGAGTATTCTTTGTTTCCGTTCTTTCAACATTAAAAAAACGCTACTTTTGGATTTCGCTATTGTTTTGGCTGGTAATGGTAGCGCCAGCCCAGGCAGCGCTGATCTTGCGAGTAGCCGTACAAGACGGAGCAAGTCAGGTAAAAGTCGGCAGTTCTACTAAGGCTGCAATCCGCGATGGTAGCGGGCGCAATTTGGGCGAACTGTCGGCAAATAGTTCTCAGTCGGCTCAATTTCGATCGGGAACAGTGGCGATCGGTCGCTGGGCGGCAAACCAAGTTTGGATCGAGCCGACGGGGAACGGTTATGTCTGGATTGGCGATCGTTGGTATCGGGGACGCACGCTTCTAGTTCCCGAAAAAGGAGGCTTGACTGCCATCAACTACGTCGATATCGAACAATATCTATACAGCGTTCTAGGCGCCGAGATGAATGGCAATTGGCCTCAAGAGGCTTTGAAAGCCCAAGCAGTCGCCGCCCGTTCCTACGCTATCCACCAGCGCCTCAAAAGCGAAACCGACCTTTACGACGTGGACAGCACTCAGTCTTCGCAGGTTTACAAAGGACTGCAAACAGAATCTTCTGGCACTTATTCCGCAGTCGATGCAACCGCTGGTCAAGTTCTGGCCTACAACGGCCAAATTATTTTAGCGGCTTTCCACTCTGCGTCTGGGGGTCATACTGAAAATGTCGAGGATGTTTGGACGGAACCCTTGCCTTACCTGCGTGCTGTTCCTGACTTCGACCAAGGGGCGCCGGTTTACCAATGGAAAGAAAATTTTTCTCGAGCTCAAATCAGCAGTAAGATTTCTGGCGTGGGCAATGTGATCTCGATGAAGCCAGAACGCACTACCGCTTACGGCAGCGTTTTGAGGATGAAAGTAGTTGGAGATGGCGGTTCTAGGGTCATGACTGGCGCAGATTTACGCCGGGTTTTAAATTTGAGGAGTACGCGGTTTACCGTGATTCCTCAGTATGCCGCCGGTGGGAACCCAAGGAACATGGGCCAAGCTCCTATCGGTTTTCTAGTTGCTGGCAAAGGTTTCGGCCATGCTGTAGGAATGAGTCAGTGGGGTGCCTACAATTTGGCCAGACAGGGATACGGCTACCAGCAAATTTTGTTGCACTATTACCGGGGTACTACTTTGGCTAGAATTGCAGTCCAGTAACTGCTGGGAATGGGCAAGGAAGTTCGGCAACGGATTCTGTAACGGATGTAACGGATGTCAAGGGGAAGGAAGAAGGAAGAAGGAAGAAGGAACGAGAAAGAAGGAAGAAGGGAAAAACAGCTATTCCTGTATCCGTGGCTTCCGTGTCCTGAATACAGGGAATGGGGAATGGGGAACTTGTACTGCCCTTCGACTACGCTCAGGAACCGCGTAGTCGAATGCCAGGAACCGCGTAGCCGAAGTATTGGAAAGTAGGAATTGGGAATGACTAATGACTAATGACTAATGACTGATAACTAACTACATGACTAACTACATTAAGGATTGCTATGCAAAAGTGGGAGTATTTATTTGTGGATGCGAATATGTATCCTTTTGGAAACAAGCTGATTAGTTTATATGTAAACGGTGAAGAACAGCGAGATTGGAAACAAGGCTCGCTGCATCTATTTGTCAATCATTTGGGGGAGGAGGGATGGGAACTTGTGGCTCTGGATCACGACTCGAAGTATGACCAAAATTGTTTGATTTTTAAACGCCCTAAGCTTATTTAATAAAACTCGAAGTATAAAAACTTCTGACCTCAATAAAGATTGATATTTTCCACAATTATTAGCAATGAGCTAAAAGCCCGTTCCCCAACAAAGATATTTTATTATTGTGGAACAGGCATCCTGCCTATTCTTGAAAAGGGTGCAAGATTTGAGTGGAAACTAACTTAACAACAAACAACTCTTTTTTTCATTAGTATTACAAGTTGTCCGAGCGATCAATCCTGCGCTGCCATTCGGCATCTATTTTGGCTGACTGTTCTAGTTCTTGTTGGGTTAATTCGGTTTCTGTTGTATAAGCTAAGTCTTCTCCAGTCAGAACGTTTTCTGCTGCAAATTCCCGGGCGTAGGCCAGTTTTTTGAGCAAGTTGGCATCGGGTTGGTTTAATAACATTGCTCGCTGCTGACGCTCTTGATTGCGGGCTTCTATCCGGCTATTTTTCCACTGAATCCAGAAGTAGCGAATTAAAGGAATTGCGAGAAATCCGACGCCGTAAATCAGGATCATGGGATAAATAGCGCTGACGAAACCGATAAATCCACCGACGAGCAAATTATTAGTTAATAGATTCCCCAAAACTAACGCACCGACAAGATTGACGGCTCCTAACCCTGCTGCGAGCATGATTTGGCCGGAACTGGCGTTGCTGAAACGCCACAGCATTTCTCGCAAATAAGCTGCTACTGGTTCAGAATTTCTCTCGGTGGCTGTGGTTTGCAATTGCGGAAAATGGTAGACTATTTGCCCTTCGGGACTGACTTCGGGGCGGCCGTCAAAACGAGCGAGAGCCGGTAACATATATTCTTCGTATTCTCGGGCGTATCCTTGTCCGAGATTTTCGAGATAGGGGGCAATTTGTTCGGCGGCGACTGCGCCTCGGTTGTTGCGAATTGCAGTGGCAATATTGCTCCACTTGCGCTCTTCTAGATTGTTATTGGGATTACCGTCTCCAAATAGAAAGGAGAAAACGGCTTCCAGAAAACTCATCTGGGGTTTTTGGCCAGTTAAGCGCGATCGCTGCTGGTAGTAAGGTTGGTCATGGTTCCAGTAAAATATCCAGATTAAGTCGTTCCAGAAGTAGGGAAAAAACAAAAAGCCGCCGCCTCTGCCGCCCCCGCCACCACCGCCGCCGCCTCCTCCTCCCCCCCCGTTATTGCTGTCGCTACTGGAGAGTAAAATCGTGATAGCAACAAAAATTAAGAGGATAGAAGCTATTAGCACTATGCCAAAAGATATCCGAATCAGGTAAAATAGAATGCGCCAGATTTTTTGCCACCATTCCTGCAATTGCAAGCGCAAGAATTTGTTTCGCAAAATATCTCGAAAGTTCTTGGGGAATAGGTAGGCAATGTCGCCGGATTCTGCTACTTGCAGGTTGCCGCCTGCTTCGGAGGCGAGGGTTAACAGTTCTCGCTGGGCAAAATTGACATCTAATCCAGCTTTTGCCGCCACGTCTCCAACCGTAACGCGGTAGCCAAGTTGCTCGACGGCTTGCATAATGGTGGGATTCGGAGCCATAGGTTTCTCTCTGTGAAAATTACCCGGTTATTTTTATTATATATTGCGGGAATTCGAGCTGGTTTTGGCGATCGCGTTTCTGATTTTTTTTGAGGCTGCCCTTGACTTTGGGGCAAAATATTGCTAGTGTTTTGCCGGATAACTTTTAAGTATGGGCTGAACTCGGATAGCTTAATAAAACTTTGTGATTGAATTTCTCCTCGGCATTTGCTTTTGCTTGTTTGCCCTGAGGGTCAACGAGGGGGGATTATGGGTACAGTTAGTAGGGTACGGTGCGCGCTCATCGCCCATTGGCGTTAGCGAATCGATCTGAAGGCAAGCCATCGAAGAGCATCGCCCCTGCACCCTACTGCAAAAATTTTCCTTTCTGCGCGGGTTTTTGTACGTTTTGTGTAGAGTGCGAGAGAGAGGTTAAAGAAATCTGGTTTTTTTGCAAGTCTTGCAAGACTTATATAAAATAGATAGAACTTGCGCGGGTATTAAACCCAAGGGCGTGTTTTAAGGTTCGCACTTGCGATCGACTAAACTTTTTAGCGCCCTCAACACAACTGCCAACTAAAACAGTGGCGCAATTATTAATACGAAAACTTTACAGGCTAATTTTTCTGATTAGCCATTAACCAAAGAATCGCATATGCCCAGAAGTCAACGCAACGATAACTTTATTGACAAAAGTTTCACGGTAATGGCTGATATCATCCTAAAGGTTATGCCGGCCAAAAAGCAGGCGAAGGAAGCTTTTGCTTATTACCGGGATGGTATGTCAGCTCAAGCAGATGGCGAATATGCTGAAGCGCTAGAAAATTATCATGAAGCGCTGAAGCTGGAGGAAGATCCTTACGATCGCAGTTATGTCTTGTACAATATGGGGCTGATCCATACTAGCAACGGCGAACACGATAAAGGTTTGGAATATTACAGCCAAGCCTTGGATCTCAATCCGAGAATGCCACAAGCGCTGAATAATATTGCTGTGATTTATCACTATAAAGGGGAAAAAGAAAAGGAAGCTGGCAATCTTGAAGCGGCGGAAGGGCTGTTTGATAAAGCTGCCGATTATTGGAAGGAGGCTATTCGCTTGGCCCCGAACAATTACATTGAGGTGCAAAATTGGCTGAAGACGACGGGTCGATCGCAGATTGATGTGTATTTTTAACCTCAGTTGTTAGCTATAACAAGCCTGATTAGGTAAACAGAAAGTTGTGGTTTTAAGTGGTGAGTAGTAAATTGAAAACTCTTTCACTTAAAACTCACACATCACAACTAAACACTAATCACCAATTCCCAATTACAGATTTTTATGATTGACAGAGAAGAAGTTCGGAAAGTAGCGAATTTAGCTAGATTGGAATTAACGCCTGAAGAAGAAGAGCAGTTTACTGGTCAACTTAACGGTATTTTGGATTATTTCGAGCAGTTGAGTGAACTAGATACGAGTAAGGTGCAGCCGACAACGCGGGCGATCGATGTTAGTAATGTAATGCGATCGGACGATTTGCAACCTTTTCCTAAACGCGAAAGTATTTTGGAGGGAGCTCCCGATCGCGATGGGGAGTTTTTTAAAGTGCCTAAGATTATGTAGGGTTCCCGCTGCGTACCTAACTGAGGAAAATCACTTGAGGGGCTGGCTCCCATGCCAAGCCCACAAGCAGATTAAACTAAGTGTGGAACAAGTAATAAGTAAGCCCAGTAAAAGCCACCCCACAAGCAGATTAAACTGATAGAAACCCAAAACAACCTCACTCATAGGGATAAATCTGTAACGTTCATTCTTGGGGTGACAAATAGTCATGTACGTATTAATTGGTGGAGCAGGAATGATGGGGCTGGGTTTAGCCCAGCAGTTATTAAAACTCGGTCATACGGTGGCAATCATCGATGCCGACCCGCTTGCTTGTCGCTTTGCTCGTGAAAAAATCGGAGTAATGGCATTTGAAGGCAGTGCGGTGAGTACAACGGTTCTTCTGGAAGCAGGAATTAAACAAGCAAACGCCGTCGTTGCTGCACTCAGGGACGATGCACTGAATTTAGCGCTGATCACCCTATCCAGAAGCTATGGGATTTCCCATATTGTGGTGCGAATGGGCGATCGCGAATTCATGGAAGCCTATCGACTTGCCGGAGCCAGTCACATCATCAGCACGATTGATTTGGCAGTCGCAACAATGGCAAATGCGATTGAATACCCTCAAATCGAATCGATGATGCACTTTGAACAAGGACAAGTTGAGGTGCTAAAGCTGCCAGTTCCAGGCGATTGCAAGGTGGCAGGCCGCAGCGTTGCTCAAATTGCTCAAGATCCTCGTTTTCCAAAAGGTTCGCTGATTATTGGTTATCAATGCCATGCCTGTGCCAATCTGGAGATTCCGAACGGCAATACTGTTCTAGAAGCAGGTTCTACGATCTTGGTCGTCACCCGTCCAGAGCTAGTTCACCAGATGATTGATTACCTCGGCATTCGCGCTAGTCATCTGCCAACGTTAGAAGTTTCTCATCCAAATCTTTGATGTAAGGCTCAACCAGATCCTCTGGAACAATTCGCTTGCGGAGGGCATCGCTAACTGCTCCTTTTTCTGCTAGGAGCAATCGCCGTCGAATCGTATCTAGCCCGCTGCGATCGCCCTGTACTTGCCCTGCGCGATGTTTATTGTAGAGATCGCGCAGCACTCGCTCAGACTGTGCTACTCGTGCTTGATATGATGCCCATAACTCCTCGTAAACTGCCTTCGGCAACACGCCTGCTTTCAGCAAACTATCTAACTCATCTTGAGTCGCTTTGGAAGCAATTAACTGAATCTGTAACTGCCCAGCTTCCTGCATTACATCAGAAACACGGCTGATTTGTAACCGTTTTACCAGCCAGGGTAAACTTAATCCCTGTCCTACCAGGGAGAATAAAACTGCACCGAAAACCAGCGCAATGATGTTATCTCGTCCTGTCAATCCCAGAGGAATACTAAGCGCCAGTGCCATCGAGAGTGAGCCTTTGATATTTCCCAGAAACAAAACGTGCTGCCAGCGCAGGGGAATCGGACGATCGAACCACCGCAGCCCCGCTAACAATAGATACACCGCATTGGTGACAAGTTAAGGCTCAAAGCCAGTTGTCAAGGGGATTTTCGGCAGTGGCTCAAAGAAAAATGGTTCTCCA
>NZ_JAUBPR010000019.1:0-84962 GCF_036700845.1 Microcoleus sp. S13_C5 | reverse complement strand
GCTGCTTGTTTATCCCACCCAACATGATGATGCCTCTAAATTCCCTTGTCAATAGCGTTTGAGATGCGCTTACCCTGAGGCTTGGGAGGCTTTAAGATATTAAAAACAGGAGGATTCATTTTTATTCCCGTACATCTGTGTTTAACTTTTTTGGATTTAAATTTTGAAACAGGTTTTTTGACAAATCTTGGATTATTTCTCTGAACTCTTTTCGGTAAAGTTGTATCAAGTATCTCCAAATTCAACCAAGTTAAAAAAAAGGAATTTCTTGTGGTTCTAATCGCTGAAATTTTGGGACAGCACGACGAATAACTCGTAATGTGCCCGTGAAAGAAATACTTAATGGGGAAATTTGTGCACTACGCGCTGTTTGACAAATTAATGACCGCACAGCCCAATGTCCTAATAATAAGCCATAAATTTCTTGTACTACTTCTCTTGGTCTTTGAGAACGAACATGGGTTTTTCGTTCTAACATATGTACTTTAAATTCATCAATTGTATTTTCGACTTCCCACCGTTGATGAGATTCGGCAGCCAATAACTTGGCCGGATTTTCTTGAGAGTCTAATAAACTTGTAATTAAACGATATCTAATTTCGGCTGTTGGGTCGTTTAAGTTTTCAATCGTGTACTCGATTACTCTGATTTGTATGGGTTCAAATCCTTTTTTTCTGAATTTGCCTGGGGGATTAATAAAACTTAAGTAAGAGCCATCTTCTAGTTGTGTTTCGTTGGTGAATTTAACATTTGACGGAATTCGTCCTAAATATTCACAACCCTTGCTGAGGGTGGCTGACACCATCGCATATGAATGCAAACCTCTATCCCACATTAACAACATTTCTTTGGTAACTGAGCGCAATAATCTTAAGGTCCTGACTCTTTCTCCCATCTTGTACGGACATATTAAGGCATCAAATATTAAGTGTGTTCCTGCTTCTACTAAAATAACTAATCTAGCGAAAGGGAAAAGCAGCCCTTTTACCTGGACGGCTACCTGGACGCCCAAAAACTCTGGCATTTTCATTACTATCTGGGATGCCTAAGCAGGTTCCATCTATTCCTACAACTCTCAATCCATTCAGAAAAGCTCCCACTGTTTCAGTTGTAGCCATTGGTCGTACCAACTGATGAAATAACTGGCTCATTACAAGAGTCCCTAATCTTTTTCGGGCTTTAGTAATAGCTGCCTTGCAGGGAGTTTTCCAATATTTACCCCTTTTCAACCAGACTTTATTAAGTCCATTAATTAGATTTTTTAGTACGTCGCGCATTGAGTCTTTTGACCATAAGCTCATTGCTATGATTAGACATACTACCAGTTGTGATGGTAGCCCACGATGCCGTTTCTATGAAAGCTTTCGTTTTGAGAATAGCTGCTTCTATTTCTGTTGATGGGATTGCTATTTCTATTGCTTTGAATATATCGCTACTTTTGAGCTTGGGAGATTCTAATAATATTTTTTTGTACGGCACTATACTTGATTTACTTTTTTGTACATCATACCTAGTTTATCACTTTTTCGGTCTTAAGTAAACCGTATTGCTTTATAACATCAGCTTAACTGTTGCAAGGAAACTTGGAAAAGGCTTGGGTACAACTCACAATAGAATTTCCTTAAAAAGCCGCGATTTCGAGCGAATTGACATAGACTGGACTGACCTAAAGTTCTCGGACAGGCACGGCATCACAAATGAATTTTTACCAAATGATTTTTTTCCTAAGTTTACAGGATATGCAACAGGGAACGAACTCGTTTTGTTGGCAGAGGTAAATGTAAAGAAAGTTGAACTATTAAGAACTCCTTTAAACGGTGAGCCAGAGCTGACTGCTTTGGACGAACGTCTCAGCATTCTCTATCTTGAAGGAGTGAGGAAATTAATAGGAGCTTGAACGGCAAAACATTACGAGAGCGATCGCTCCCTACAAGAGTGCTGAACTCACGCTTCTGGCAACTCTTGTAACATCTCTTCTACGGTTACATTCAACGGAGGCAAATTATTATGTACCAGCGACATCCTTCGATTGGTACTCAATCGCCTCCGTTCTCTGCATCCATGCACTCTAAAAAAGCACAATTTATTATGGGCTAGTATCGAGAGGCGTTTTAAGTTTCAGCTTAACATTGGTTCCTTTTTTAAGGGAAACTTCACCACCGGGACTAGACAAAACATAAGCGGCTGTTGCTGCACCCCCAGCTACAGCACCATGCTTGAATTTCGCTTTATTGCCGAGGAAATGACCGGCCGCTGCTCCAGCTAAAATAATGCCAGCATTCTGAACAAACTTGCCTTTGGTTTTTGTTTCTACCTGAGTATTAACTAAAGTAACATCCACGGGATAAGCTGAGCCATCTGCGAGTTGAATATCATCAAAAACTAGATGCAAACTCGCTTTTTTACCTTTAGCTGCTTTGACGACATCTTCCAGATGTCCCTGAATCACGGCATCTTTAAGAGTTTTATTGCCTCCTTTGACTCGCAAAGTAAAATGCTCGTTGTCGCGGTTTTTACTCGTGGACAAATCTTGTTGGAGAATGGTATCAAAACTGGTTCCTGCAGGGACGGCCGCTGGCTGAGTTTTAAGCTGACTGGACGTAGGGCTGCTTCTGCCAGCTACAGAATTTGGGCGATTATTAGCCGGAGCATTAGTGTTGGCGATCGGCTCGCTTGATTTCTGACAAGCAACAGTGTTGCACAGGAATACGGCACCCAATAGTAAGGGCATTAACTTTTTCATGTTGGTTTCTTCGATTCAATAGGCTATCAGAATCAGAATAAGCTAAAATTAGCCAACACTAACATATCGGAAAATAAAACTTCCACTCGGAAGCAGAAGTCATCCAAAGAACGACACTCGCTACCAAAACTGTCATAACAGTAAATCAGAGAGTCCTGGCGAGCGGATAACGTATTCTTGATGCGGGTAAAGCAGCGGTGTCTTGACGCTCAGCGGCATTCGCCATCGCCACCAACACCTCAATTTTTGGGAAACTAAACCCCGACCAAAACCCCAACACGCCTGCCATGCCCAAACTCTATAAGTGCGATCGCTGTCTCCTAGCTCGCCCGCAATCCCCACCTCATCTGTGCCGTCCATCCCACAGGCCCTAACACAATACTTGCATTGACTTTCGAGAAAACTCCGACGCTGAAGCCGATGAACTCTGGGAACCCGAAGGGGCAAGCTACTATGGCGACAAATTGATTCTGCAACCGAGGCAGTGGTGGACACCAGAGAAACAGTTAGAACTTTTGGATACCCACCCACTGTTTACTGGCCGGTGTCCCCAATATGAAATGACTTACCCCCAGTATGAAACGCCGCCTGTTCATTGGGATTGTTCGGCTTGCGGATGGATCGATGATTTGGTTTGAGGTGATGGTTGACAACGATAATTATCAGCAGTGAGAAAACACTCGATCGACACCCCACTTGAAAGTGCAGCCGACTAATCCCCCAACACACACCCAAAACGCGCATTGAGGCAGCACAGTTAACAACACAATCTCATAAGACCACGATTGCCAGAAGCGAAACATGAGCTCACTTTTGTTGAGTAAACTACTATGTTACAATCAGCTCCAATAATAATTATGTTTTAAAACCGGCCTTAACCTCACGCTCAATTCCCTTGCGATCGCTAGAATAACAATGACTATCAACTTAGCTGGCTATCAATTCGTTGAAACCCTCCACAGCGGGATAAGAACTTCAGTCGATCGCGCTTGCAAGAATTCGGACTTGTCCAGCGTGATCGTCAAAACGCTAAAGGCTGAGTATCCCACTCTTTCTGACATTACCCGCTTGCGACACGAATATCAAATCCTGCAGAGCTTGAACGTAGAAGCGATTATCAAAGCCATTAGTTTAGAAACCTATAAAAACGGTTTAGCACTGATATTAGAAGATTCAGGCTCCGATTCTCTCAACGATTGGATGAAGGGTAAAAAGCTCATAATTATTCAATTTCTTTCTCTAGGTATCCAACTTGTTTCCGCTTTAGGAGAGCTGCATAAAAATAACATTATTCATAAAGATATAAAGCCACAAAATATTATCATCAACCCAGCTACTGAAAAAGTTAAAATTATTGATTTCAGCATCGCTTCGCGCCTGGAGCGAGAAAATTCGACGCTCAGCCATCCAGATTTGCTCGAAGGCACACTCGCCTATATGTCGCCAGAACAAACTGGCCGGATGAATCGGTCAATTGACTACCGCACTGATTTTTATTCACTAGGCGTTACCTTCTATGAAATGCTCACAGGCGAGTTGCCCTTTAATTCCACAGACCCGCTGGAATTGGTACACAGCCATATTGCCAAAACTCCCATTCCCCCTCACCAGCTAAATCCTGAAATCCCACCACAAATTTCAGCGATTGCGATGAAGTTATTAGCTAAAAATGCTGAAGACCGCTACCAAAGCACTGAAGGACTAAAATTTGACTTAGAAACTTGCTTGATAAAACTACAGGCTAGCGGATATATTTCCAACTTTGTTGTTGGAAGTGCGGATAAAGCAGGGCAGTTAAATATACCGCAAAAGCTCTACGGTCGCTACAAAGAAATTGAAAAAATTCTAGAAACTTTCGATCGCGTTGCCCGTGGCACCACCGAATTAATGCTGGTTTCCGGTTATTCCGGGATAGGCAAAACAGTGTTGGTCAATGAAGTTCACAAACCCATTGTGCGGCAACGAGGTTATTTTATTTCAGGGAAATTTGACCAGTTCAAGCGCAATATTCCTTATGCTTCCCTGATTCAAGCATTCCAATCCTTAACTCAGCAACTTCTAACCGAAGGCGAAGCAGAAATTCAGATTTGGAAAGAAAAACTATTATCCGCTTTAGGCGATAACGGACAAGTCATCATTGATGTTATCCCTGAAGTCGAATTAATTATTGGCAAACAGTCACCTGTAGCAGAACTAGGGGCAACTGAAGCTCAAAACCGTTTCAGTCGCGTCTTTAAACAATTCATTGGTGTATTTACGACTATTGACCATCCCTTAGTTATCTTCCTCGATGACTTGCAGTGGGCGGATTCAGCATCGTTGAAATTAATTGAATTGCTAATAACTGATTCTGATAGCAAGTATTTATTGCTGATTGGGGCATATCGAGATAACGAAGTTTCTCCAACTCATCCGACGATTCAAACAATTGACAAGATTCGCCAAACTGGTGCGACGGTGAATAATATTGTCCTTCAACCATTACACCTGGTTCATGTCGAAGAATTAATTGCGGATACTTTAAATGAATCTGGCGGTTCGGAATCCCTGTCTGTAAAGACGCGAAATTTCGCGTCTCTACTTTTTAATAAAACGCAGGGCAATCCTTTCTTCTTAAGTCAACTCCTCAAAACTCTCTATCAAGAAGATTTGTTGAGTTATGATTTATACTCTGGCGTCTGGCAATGGAATATCGAGCAAATTCAAGCGATCGGGATCACCGATTACAATGTTGTCGAACTGATTGCTAGAAACATACGCAAATTGCCAGAATATACACAAAAAGTATTAAAACTTGCTGCTTGTATTGGCAACACTTTTAACTTAGAAGTTTTGGCGATTGTCAATCAGGAATCATCCTTAATCACGGCGGCGCAATTGTGGGAAGCTCTTCAAGCTGGGTTGATTTTACCTTTGAGCAATGAATACAAAATTCCCCTCGTATTTAGTCAGGAAGAATCGGGCGGTTTTACCTTAAATGATGTGAAGGTTGACTACAAGTTTTTACATGACAGAGTGCAGCAAGCTGCCTATTCTTTGATTCCAGATGAGCAGAAAAAAGAGACCCACTTAAAAATAGGTCAACTGCTGCTGCAAAGTACAACGCCAGAAGACCGAAAAGAAAATATTTTCGCTTTAGTTAACCAACTCAATTATGGTACTGACTTACTTACAACTGAATCCCAAAAATATGAACTCGCCCAATTGAATCTAATTGCAGGTCAGAAAGCGAAAGCTGCTACAGCCCACGATTCCGCCGTCAAATATTTGCAAGTGGGTTTATCTCTGCTAGCGGTAGATAGTTGGGATAATCGGTATGAACTGGCATTAAGGCTGCATGAGGAAGCAGCAGAGTCAGCATATTTGAGTGGTGATTTTGACGGAATGCAGAGATTCGTTGAGATAGTACAAAACTGCGCCAAAACGCTATTGGACAAAGTAAAAGTGTACGAAGTCCAGATTCAAGCTTATATGGCGCAGAACAAGCTGGTCGAAGCATTGAATACGGGGCTGCAAGTCTTAAAGCAGTTGGAGGTAGAGTTTCCCGACTCGCCAAACCCATCTGATATTGGCCAGGCGCTGGGGGAAACTGCGGCAATTTTGAGCGGAACCCGAATTGAGGACTTAATCGATCTCCCTGAAATGACCGATCCTTATCAATTAGCAGCGATCAGGATTTTGTCAAGTATATTTTCTGCTTGCTATTCTGGGATGCCCGTACTGGTGCCTTTAACAGTGTGCAAACAGGTCGATTTATCTGTTCAATATGGCAATGCTTCTGTGTCTCCCTTTGCATATGCAGTATATAGTCTTCTTCTTTGCGGGGCGGTAGGAGATATTGAGGGGGGCTATGAGTTGGGCCAATTAGCTTTACGTCTAGTGTCAAAGTTAAATGCCAAAGAAATCGAAGTCAAGACTTGCCACTTAGTGTATGCAGCCGTTCAACATTGGAAAGAACACGTCCGAAATACCTTAGAACCTTTCCTGGCAGCTTTCTCTACTGGGCTGGAAACTGGAGATTTAGAATATGCTGGCTATGCCATCATGGTGTGGAGTCATTACTCGTTTTTTGTTGGCAAGCAACTAATGCAACTCGAACGAGAGATAGCAACTTACACAGATGCCCTTCATAAAATCAGCCAAAAAACAGCGCTTAACAATACAAAAATCTGTTGGCAAGCCGTCTTAAACATGATGGGAAGAAGTGAAAATCTATGCCAGTTAAAGGGGGAAGTATACGACGAAGAGAAAATGCTGCCGCTATACCAGCAAACCAACAATCAACTGGCAATTCATTACTTATACTTGCACAAACTTGCGCTTTGTTATGTGTTTGATAATTACCAGGCAGCCTTAAAAAACATCCCTCAAGTAGAAAGTTCTTTCGGCTCATCTACAGGGCAGCTAACTGTTGTTATTTTCTATTTATACGATTCTCTAATACGGCTAGCTGTGTATTCTGAAACTTCGCAGTCCGACCAACAGGATATTCTTAACCGAGTACAAGCTAATCAAGAAAAATTGCAAAAATGGGCGCATCATGCCCCAATGAATCATTTACATAAATTCTATTTAGTAGAGGCCGAACGGCATCGTGTTTTAGGTGAGAAAGTAGAAGCGATCGAGATGTACGACAAAGCGATCGCTCTTGCTAAAGAAAACGAGTATATCAACGAAGAAGCACTAGCTTATGAACTCGCTGCTAAATTCTATTTTTCCTGGGGTAAAGAAAAGATTGCCCGCACCTACATGACCGATGCTTATTATGCCTATATGCGCTGGGGAGCTTTAGCTAAAGTTAAACATCTAGAAGAAAAATACCCGCAATTAATAACGCGAGCCTCTGTCATCACCGAAACCCCTTTCAACCCTACGATGACAATTGCTCCTTTGACCATTACAGGCGCTCAAACAGAGTTGCTAGACTTGGCAACTGTAATGAAAGCATCTAGTGCCATTTCTAGCGAAATTGTTCTACCTAACTTGCTCACCAAGTTAATGAAAATTTTGATAGAAAACGCAGGCGCTGAAACTGGAGCGCTTATTCTGTCAAAAGAGGGTCAACTTGTTATAGAAGCGGCGGGGACTAAAGATCAAGTCCGAGTGCTAGAATCTTTACCAGTATCAACTTCTGGGCTAGTGCCTATCTCGGTACTTAATTACGTCACCAGAACTCAGAAAGATGTCATTTTAAATGATTCGGGCCGCGAGGAAATCTTTAACGCCGACCCCTACATTACCCAACACAAACCAAAATCAGTTTTGTGTGCGCCTATCCTATATCAAGGTAAGTTAAGTGCCATCCTGTACCTAGAAAACAACGTGATTGCTGGCGCTTTCACGCCGAAGCGGGTAGAAGTGTTGCGGATGCTATCGGGACAAGCTGCGATCGCCTTAGAAAATGCCAACCTCTATCACAATTTAGAAGTCAAAGTAGAAGAGCGAACCGAGGAATTAAAAGCCAAAAATACACGCCTCGAAGTAGAAGTTCAAGAGCGACAGCGAGCCGAGCAAGCAGCAGAAGCCGCAAACCGCGCCAAGAGCCAATTTCTCGCCAACATGAGCCACGAACTTCGCACACCGCTCAACGGCATTTTAGGTTACACCCAAATCCTTAAACGAGACATAGATTTAACCAGTCAGCAAATTTCTGGTATTAACATCATTCATCAGTGTGGCGAACACCTCCTAACTCTGATCAATGACGTTCTAGACCTCTCCAAAGTCGAAGCCGGAAAAATGGAACTCTACCTCACCGAGTTTCACCTGTCAGACTTTCTCCAAGGCATTACTGAAATCTGCCAGATTCGCGCCCAACAGAAGGGAATCTCTTTGATTTACGAACCGCTAACTCAACTTCCCACTTGCGTCCAAGCCGATGAAAAAAGGTTGCGGCAAATTCTCATCAACTTACTCGGCAATGCCGTAAAATTCACCGAAAAAGGAGGGGTTACTTTCAAAGTAGACAGACTGGAGACTCAGCAATCTTTGTCATCACCAATCGCCAATTCCCAATCCCTAACAGCGAAATTTATTTTCCAAGTAGAAGATACAGGCATTGGCATCGGGCCGGACGAACTTTCAAAAATATTTTTGCCCTTCGAGCAAGCCAGCGGTTCAGTTCGCCAGATAGAGGGAACAGGATTAGGGCTGGCAATTAGTCGCCAATTAGTGGAGATGATGGGCGGCGAACTGAAAGTACAAAGCTCTTTAGGTAAAGGCAGTATTTTCTGGTTTGAGTTAGAGTTGCCTATTACCGAAAGCTGGGAAGGGTATCAAAAAGAACCTGAAAAATTTATCAGGGGTTTCTCAGGCGAGCGGCGGAAAATTTTAGTAGTTGACGATCGCTGGGAAAATCGCTCGGTTCTAGTTAATCTTTTAGCTCCCATTGGGTTTGAATTAATGGAGGCAACGGACGGTCAAGACTGCGTGAATCAAGCGCTGTTATTTCAACCGGACTGTATTATAATTGACTTGGTAATGCCAGTCATGGACGGCTTTGAAGCGGTGAGGCGGCTCAGAAAAATTCCTCTATTGAAGGATGTAATCGCGATCGGAACTTCTGCTAGCATTTTATCCGGCGATCCCCACAGTATTTTTCAGGCTGGTTGCAACGCTTTTCTCCTCAAACCAATTCGGGCAGAAAAGTTATTAGAATGCTTGGGCAACCATTTAGGTTTAGAATGGGTTTATGAGGAGCGAACAACTTTAAGTTCAGAAGGTATTTTTACTGATACCTCTTCCCAAATCCAAGACCAACAACTGATTGCTCCCCCTTCGGAAGAAGTTGCAGTCCTGTTCGATTTAGCCATGAAAGGTGAACTCCTCAGTATTGAGAAGCGAGCCAGTAAGCTGAAGGCAATAGATATGCGTTATGCACCTTTTGTCAATCAGTTGCTCGAATTAACTAAAAACTTTGAAGAAGACAAATTAGTAGAATTTGTTCAACAGTTTAGATGAGGACTAAAAATGACTAGCGAATCTTTAGACAGAGGAACCATTTTAATTGTAGATGATACGCCCACTAATCTGGGTTCAGTATTGGATTTTTTGACCGCATCTGGCTTCACTGTTTGGGTAGCTCGCAGTGCGTCTAGCGCTCTCAAAAAAGTGCAATATTGCCAGCCGGATTTAATTTTGTTGGATGTTCTGATGCCAGAGATGGACGGATTTAAAACCTGTCAACATCTAAAAGCGAATGACTTAACTAAAGATATCCCAGTCATTTTTATGACCGCGCTGGACGATACAGAAAGCAAAGTCAAAGGCTTTAATGTGGGGGGAGTTGACTATATCACTAAGCCCCTTCAACAGGAAGAAGTTTTAGCTCGGGCTATCACGCACCTGAATCTGCGAAATCTAACTAAAAAGCTTCAGGCGCAAATTGTCGAACGCGAGCAAGCGCAAGCTGACCTACAAGTTTTGGCACAAGAGCTAGAGACGCGAGTAGAACAGCGCACTGCTGAACTTTCCCAAACGAATGAACGCCTCAAGCAGGAGGCTGCTGAACGCAAGCTTGCAGAAGCAGCTTTGCAAGCATCGGAAGCGCGAGAGCGGCACAAAGCCCTACAGCTCGAAAATTCTCTGCACGAACTCAAGCAGGTGCAAAGCCAGCTCATTCAAAGCGAAAAAATGTCCGGGCTAGGCCAACTCGTGGCGGGCGTAGCCCATGAAATCAATAATCCAATTAATTTTATTTATGGAAATCTTTCCTATGCTCTGGAATATTCAAAAGCTTTGGTCACTATCCTTGACCTCTACGAAAAGCACTATCCTAATCCGGCTCCAGATATACAAGCAGAAATCGCAGCCAGCGAGCTAGATTATCTCAAAGACGACTTGCCTAAATTGTTCAAATCGATGTACTTAGGAGCCGATCGCATCCGCGAAATTGTTTTATCTTTGCGCCTCTTCGCACGGCAAGAAGGATATGAAATGAGATCGGTCAACCTTCACGAAGGCATGGACAGCACGCTGATGATTTTACAGAGCCGACTAAAATTTAACTCAGACCGCCCCTCGATTGAAGTAGTGCGGGACTATTGCCCAAACCTGCCCGAGGTGGACTGTTATGGGGGAGAAATGAATCAGGTATTTATGAATGTACTTGCAAATGCGATCGATGCTATTGACGAGTGGAACAAGCAGAGATCGCTAGAAGAAATTAAAGCGAATCCTAGCGTGATTCGGATTAGCACAGAAGTAACAAGCAGCAATTGGGTAGCTGTCCGAATTGTGGACAATGGGCCAGGGATTTCGGAAGAGGTTCGTCGCCACGTATTTAACCCGTTTTTTACGACAAAACCCCCCGGTAAGGGCACAGGGATTGGGCTATCGATTAGCTGGCAAATTGTAGTGGAAAAACACCGGGGAAGCTTGGGGTGTATTTCTGCACCAGGCGGGGGAACAGAGTTTACTATTGAGATTCCGATTCGGCAGGAGTCTCCTGTCTTGTCGTTGTCAGCTTGATGTTCTGCAAAAAAGTTAATGAATCCATCGGGTGAATTTTTTAAACTACTCCCCAATCTAGCCAGCTTAACAAAAGTTGTGTGGTCGCTGCTTGTCAAGTTTCCTCACCAACGCTCGTCATCCCAATTTGGTATTACAGTTTTCAACAAGTCTAGTCACCAGAATGTTTGCAGTAAAATAATGTCAGCTATTAGCTCAACTACCCGCGTCATAATCAAAGCATACTTAGAAGTTTTCATCGAGAATATTGTCAATGAATACAGAGGACGGCTAATACCGAAACTTGATATTCCAGCAGCATATTTATCATGCAAATCCTCTAAAGGTCAACTGAAACCTTTTCAGGCTGCTATTATGCCCTCAGAATTGCTACGGATTAACGAGTTTGAAAGAGGTTTCAGCAGCAGCTTGGGCACAACTTATGAAGAATGTGCAAAACTCATTGCTTTGGAACATCACCAAGAAGCAAGCAGAAGCTATGAAATTTCTGGCGAAGTTAGCATAGAGGCTATCAATGAAATTGAGCGTCAGATAGCGCTATTTGAACAGTCAGCCGACAAAAATGCAAATAAACCTGCTTTTGAAGAAATGATAGAAGCTGTTCTTGAGGCTCAAAAAACTCACCATTTAGTTAGGCGATCAGTCAAAGCAGATTTGTACGTGCTATCCCGTGACGGGAGGAAATTTTTCTTTGAAATTAAAGGGTCAAAACCCAACAAAGGACAATGCTTGGAGGTAATTCAACGACTGCTGAGATATCATTTACTGTGCGGACTGTCTCGGCCCGATGCTCAATCTTATTATGCTATGGCTTACAATCCTTACGGGCCAAATCGTTCAGATTATAAATGGTCAGTGGCAAGGAAGTATACGCCTTTTGAACAAGCTGTAATTATGGGACATGAGTTTTGGAATATTATAGGGGGAGAGACTGCCTACGAAGAACTTTTGGATATATATCAAGAAGTTGGGCGGGAGAAGGGTAAGCATATGCTTGATGCTCTTGCTTTTGGATTTTAGTAAATCACGAATTTCTTCTCAAGTTTCTCTTTTTATTTAAGTAATATGTAAAGCTTAGTTTAGGAGAAATAAAAGTGTCAGAGCAACTTCATGAATTATTAGCATTTGTTTTAGAAAAAGAAGTAGGAGTGCCTGCCAGCAAGTCTCGCTCTTTCGCCAGTCACTTTGCGGAGTTAGAAGAATTTTTGAACTGACAAGCAGAAACACTCAGAAACGGCATCAGCAGCATCTCTGGCAAAAGACTGCTCACATTTACTCCCGATGAGATTGAACGCATTTTAGCATTTATATCTTCAGGCAAGCTGTCGCTGCAACTTACTATCGCTGAAAATTTTTTAGCCAGCATTTGTCGAGATTTTACTGGGCGACAGCTAGTTATGGTGGAAAATCTGACTTTAGGGAAAATTCATCCCAACCCATTTTTAATTAGGGCGTTAAATCTGGACACTCCCGAAGAAGTTGTCAGGCTAAATGTTTATATGACTGCTACTAGGTCTATTGTCACTTCAATGGGATTTTTTATTCAAAAACTATTGATATCTTGCTCTGAAAGTGCAGAAAGTCCACCGGAAGAGTCTGGATGGGACGCAATTAAAACTACCAGTGATGGCGAGAAATGCTGGATATAGGTAAAAAGCGGCCCGAATGATATGGATAAAGACCAGATAGTATATTGGGCTGCCAAAATAGAGGAAAAAATTCAGGATGGCGATCGCGCTTATATTGGTATAGCTTACGGCAAAAGAACTAATAAAACTGTAACACTTGGTTTGCTGAAGCAAATTTTGCCAAATTCGGAAATGATAACTTTAATCGGTCGAGAACTGTGGGATTTTGTCAGTGAAGATACTCGCTATACTGTGAATCTGTTTGAAGTGTTGCGTGAGTCGGCTCGTCAAGTTTTAGCACAAAGTTCTATTGATGAAGCTATAGAAAGGTGTAGCGATCGAATCATCGCTGAATTTATCGGGAAGTACGGCGAGGGAAGTCAAGGTGTTTTTAACTACATAGCAGATATATTTTGATTTACAGGTTTGCAGCAGCGCTCAAACGCTACTGCAAACCCCATACTACAAAACTCCTTTAGAACTCGGAATCCGACTGGCGCGCCGGGGGTCGATTTCCACCGCCATCCGCAGAGCCCGTGCAAATGCTTTGAACGCCGCTTCCACAATATGATGAGAATTTCCGCCCTGCAACTGTCGAATGTGCAATGTCATTTGAGTGTGGTTCACCACCGCCGAAAAAAACTCTCTCACTAATTCAGTATCGTAAGTGCCGATCCGCTGGTTGGGAATTTCCAAGCCGTAACTTAAGTGAGGCCGTCCCGAAAAGTCTAGCACTACTTCAATTAAAGCTTCATCCAAAGGTGCGATGAAATGCCCGAAGCGAGAAATGCCCGATCGATCGCCGACAGCTTTTGCTAGCGCTTGGCCTAAGGTAATTCCCACATCCTCGTTCGTGTGGTGGTCGTCAATCTCCAAATCCCCGATCGCCTGCACGTCCAAATCGATCAATCCGTGAGAAGCAATCTGGTGCAACATATGGTCTAAAAACGGAATCCCCGTAGACGCCTTGCAAGTTCCCACACCGTCGAGATTGAGGCTGGCCGTGACATCCGTTTCCAGTGTCGTGCGTTTCACCAAGGCGGCCCTAGCTGGTTGAACTGAACTTGCAGGAGGCACAGAAGGACGATCTATTATCTCCATAATTCGCAATGGGTCATTCATTAGTTATTGATAATTAGTAATTGAAGATTACAGCTCGATTGGCGCTAATTCTCAAGTGTTTAGTTAAGAGAATTATGCAAAGCTCACAACTATGGAAAGGGGCGGCTTTTGCATAAAACTTACTTGTTAAAGTTCAAGTTTACTGTCTCAACCCGCCCCTACATAACTCAAAACTCTCGACAACTGTTACATTCCCATGATTTCGTAACCGGCATCGACATACAAAACTTGACCCGTAATCCCGCTAGCGAGATTGCTGCACAGAAAAGCTGCAGCATTTCCCACTTCCTGCTGAGTCACCGTCCGCCGCAGCGGGGCCACTTCCTCAACGTGGTGGATCATGTCCAGAATACCGCCAACTGCTGACGAAGCCAGAGTCCGAATCGGCCCAGAAGAAATCGCATTTACCCGAATATTTAACGGGCCCAGTTCAGCAGCCAGATAGCGAACATTCATTTCCAAAGCCGCCTTAGCAATTCCCATCACATTATAGTTAGGAACTACCCGGACGCCGCCCAAATAAGTCAGGGTCACAATACTGCCGCCCTCGGCCATCAGGGGTTTAGCAGCAGCACAAAGCCGCACCAGCGAGTAAGCGCTAATATCCAAAGCATTGGAGAAACCTTGGCGCGAAGTGTTGGTGAAGTCTCCCGAAAGTTCGTCCTTGCCGGCAAAAGCCAGACAGTGGATCAGGACATCTAACTTGCCCCACTTGTCGGCGATGGTTTGAAAAGTAGACTCAATTTCGCTCTCGTCTTGGACATTGCAGGGCAAATACAGACTGGGATTGAGCGGTTCCACCAGTTCAGCGACTTTGCGCTCGTGCTTGCCTTTCTCGTCCTTCAAATAAGTTATGCCGAGGTTGGCCCCAGCTTTGTGGAGCTGCTGAGCGATGCCCCAGGCGATCGAGCGATTGTTGGCAATGCCCGTAACAAGAGCATTTTTTCCGGTCAAATCTATCATCTGTATTTCTTCTAGAAGCAACTAGCACCGTTCTCATTGGCTCTATGCGACAACCCCGCCAGTTTAGACACAACTGATTCAGATTTAACTGATTGAGACACAATTGAGACACAATTGAGACACAATTGATATTAATTTTGCTGTGGAGCTACATGGGGGGGGAATTGAAAAAGTTAAGAGAAGGGCTAGATTTAATCATACAGCGTGTGTTTACCTTAACATTAGATGGAAGTAACCGAATCCTTGCATATTGGAGGTTGGGAAGTATATTTACTCAATAAGGTTAATCCGCAAGTTATAAAGTATTGATTAGTACAAAGGATCTAGTCGTGACGCATGATAGACCGCTAGCAGCCGTGTTCCGCCAAATCAGCGGCGGGGCGTTTCCACCCATTGTGGAAACCTTTGAACGGGGCAAGACAATTTTTTTCCCTGGAGACCCGGCTGAGCGCGTCTACGTTCTCATTAGAGGTGCTGTGAAGCTCTCCAGGGTGTACGAAGCAGGGGAAGAAATTACAGTCGCCCTCCTGCGCGAAAATAGCGTATTTGGGGTGCTGTCTCTGATTACGGGACACCGATCGGACAGGTTTTACCACGCGGTAGCCTTTACGCCGGTAGAGTTGATCTCGTTGCCGATCGAACAAGTAGAGAAAGCGCTCAAGGAAGACCCGGAATTGTCGATGGTGATGCTGCGGGGACTGTCGTCTCGGATTTTGCAAACCGAGATGATGATTGAAACGCTGGCGCACCGAGATATGGGTTCGAGACTCGTCAGCTTTTTGCTGATTCTGTGTCGGGATTTTGGCGTGCCCGGTACAGAGGGGATTACGATAGATTTGAAGCTGTCCCACCAGGCGATCGCCGAAGCGATCGGCTCGACGCGGGTAACTGTGACTCGTTTGCTCGGGGATCTCAGACAAGAAACCATGATCTCGATCCACAAGAAAAAGATCACAGTCCACAACCCGGTGGCCCTAAGCCAGCAATTCACTTGATGCCGAGAAAGTATAGGATTTTGGATTTTGGATTTTAGATTCAATCCAAAATCCAAAATCCAAAATCTAAAATCGGAATGACTGCTGGATACATCCTGGTATTTGTAATTTTAGTGTTGGGGGGTGTGATCGCCACTGTCAGCGATCGCCTTGGGACGAAAGTCGGCAAGGCAAGGTTGAGCTTGTTCAAACTTCGCCCCCGCGATACTGCTGTTGTTGTGACAGTGATGGCCGGCAGCATCCTGTCAGCAATTACTCTGGGCATTTTGTTTGCTACTAGCAAGCCGCTGCGAACGGGAGTTTTTAGAATAGACGAGATTCAAAAAAGGCTCAACAACGCCCGCAGAGAAATCGACCAGGCAACTCAAGAAAAAAATCTAGTTGAAACTGAATTAGCTCAAGCCAGAACCGCTCAAGCGCAAGCTAGAGCCAATTTAGAGCAAATTAATCAATCCCTCCAAGCTGCTAATGCCGAGCAAGCTCGGACGCAAACAAAATTAAAGTCGCTGCGGGCCCAGCTCAACAGCGTGCAAGCAGCCAAGTCTAAAACTGAAGAGCAGTTAAGTCAGGTAGAAGCCGCTAAATCCGAGACAGAAGAACAGCTCAGCAGTGTGGAAGCGGCTAAATCCCGCACCGAAGAACAATTGAAACTGGTGGAAACGATCCGATCAACGACAAAAGCTCAGCTCGATCGCACCGAGAACCAATTGAAAACAGTTTCTGCTCAAAAAACGACTTTAGGAGCGGAAATCGCCCAACTACAAGAAGAGCGCCAACAGTTAATCGAGCAGCGAGAGCAGGTAAAAACTCAAATTGCCCAGCGCGATCAAGAAATTGCCAAGCGAGAGAGAGAAATTGCCAAGCGCGATCAAGAAATTGTCGCTCGCAACGAACTAATTGCCCAGCGGGACAAAGAAATTGCCCAGCGGGTGCAAAATCTGGCCGAGCGCGATCGAACTATTGTCGAGCGCGACAAAGTAATTGCCGAGAGGGAAGCACTCCTAGAAACCTTGGCACAGCAACAAGCTCAACTCGAACAGCAACAAACTTTATTGCAGCAGCAAGTGCAAGTTTTGGAACGCGACTTTCAGGCAATCCGCGAGGGTACAGTTGCCATCAGGCGCGGTCAAATTTTAGCTGCTGGCGTGGTTCGCATTATTGAACCCGGTATGGCGAGTCGCGCGATTGATCGACTTTTGCAAGAAGCAAATAAAACCACCGTCGGACTCATGCAGCCGGAAAATAAGAAGGTTAGAGACCAGATTATTCAAATTACTAAAGCAGAAATCGATCAACTAATTAGTCAGGTTAAAGACGGTCAAGATTACGTGGTGCGGATTGTCGCCGGCGCTAATTACCTGCGGGAAGAAAAGGTAATTAAGGTATTTGCAGAAGCAGAAATCAATCGAGTGGTTTTCCGCGCTGGAGATGTGATTGCAGGGGTTGCTGTCGATCCCGTGATTTTGACCGACGAACAGGTGCGGCAGCAGTTGCTGCAATTGATAGAAGCTTGTCAATTTCGCGCTCGCCTGATCGGCGTTGTCGGCGGTAGAGTCCAAGTTGCCGACAGTCAGATTGAAACTTTGGCTGGTTTTATCGATCGGTTGCAGCAGTACGAGAAACCGCTGGATGTTCAGGCAATCGCGGCAGATGTCACTTACATCGCCGGCCCGCTTAAAATAGATTTAGTGGCTCTTGAAAACGGAGTCGTTGTTTTCCGCACCGGACCACAAAAACAAGGCCCAGGAGACTTGAAAATTAAAAAATAAGTTTAGTAATTAATAATGGATAACTGGCTATGATTTTAGGTTTCGATCCAGGTAAAGACAAATGCGGCATAGCTGTAATGGGTACAGATAAGAAGGTCTGCTACCATCAAGTTGTGCTGTCGGAAGCAGCGATATCTACTATTCAATCTTTGTGCGAACAGTTTCCCATTGAGTTATTGGTGATCGGAGATCAAACGACTTCTAAGAGTTGGAAACAAAAACTGACGCAGAGTTTGTCGCCTGCGATCAAAATTGTTCAGGTGGATGAGAGGTACAGCAGTTTAGAAGCGAGGGAACGCTACTGGCAAATGTACCCTCCGATGGGACTCGACCGCTTGATTCCCAAGGGAATGCGGACGCCGCCGAGACCGGTGGACGATATTGTGGCGATCGTCCTGATTGAGAGGTATTTGAACAAAAGTTAGTCAATTTTATAACCGTTACCAGTGATTCTCTTTGATTATTAAGGAATCAATATATTTTTGCTGCTCTTGAATTTTTCACTTAAATAAAATACACCCTAAATTTAGAGGAGTGATCGTTGAATCACAATTAGCGCTACTTGATAACACCTTCGGTCAAGATTACCTTACCATTCTGCCGGACTTGTAGGCGTTCGGGGTTAATCGAATAGATAATATTGCCGTTAGTCGCTTCATAACTTCCGTCATCACCTGTAGTTACTTGCATTACATTGATTTGGGTGCCATTTATTTTGCTGAGGCCGCGGTAAAAAATATCGCCTTCCTGGGTTTTGCAAATGTATATAGAAAAGTTGGGTGTTGCGAAAAATTGCACCATTTCGGCCCTCGGACATCCCTCAACTTGGGCAATTTGCAGCGGTTGATTATTGCCGAAAGTGTTGGGTGCGATCGCCCGAACTTGGCCAATCGGTTGATTTAGTGCAGTTGCTTCTGCTGAGGCTGTCAAAAAGCAGATCGCACTAATGCCAGCCATAACTAGACCTACTCCTTTAATGCCCTTAACTCTATCTTTATAAAACATCTTGTCACTCCTGGCTTTAACTATATAATTACATCTTAAGCGATCTTTGCTGGATATTAATAATATTTAATCTCAGATGTGAAAGGTGCAGGAACACGGTACACCGTCGGTTTAAGTAAGGTGCGAACTGTCCACCCTACACCAGTGAAAATACATAAGTATGTCAATGCGATCGAAGGAAAGCAATCTCTTGTATTGATGACATTTTTAAGATTTTATGACTTGTTCACGCTGATCTGAGAAACCGGGTTTCTTCATATATTTCTCGTTACTAAACCTTTGATTTTCCTAGAAACCGGGAATAAGCGCCCCCATGCGATCGCCAACTGACTCTGTAACAGGGTAATGTTTATTTGCGCTTAGCTATTTAGTGAATAAAAAAAGGGAAACAGAAAATACATTTTTTCTCCCATTTCCCCTTTGTTAAATAACCGTCGTCCTGACTGCGAACCTGGTAATTAATTAACTGCTGCCAACTGTTTGTCTTTGATTTCCACAGGCGCGGTTAATGCCTCTTCCAAATCCGCACAGCCGAGTTTTTCCTCCAAAATTGCCATCACTTCGCGGCCGAAATCATTGGAATTACGCTGCCAAGCTTCTAAACAAATTTGCCCGAAAAACGAACCCAAAGGCTCGGGATTCCACAGCAACTTGCGGGCTGTCCAAGGCATCAAACTCATCGGATCGTAACCAGGTTGCAGAATCTCCTGTTTAAAGGCGTATTCTTCCAAAATTGTGTGCGGCTGCAACCCGATAAAGAAAATCGCGGGTTCCACTTTATCGGCTCCGAAAATCCGCTCTAATTCTCGGTGATAAGCAATAGTTTGTCGGATGGTTTCAAAGGTTTCGTCAATGACGTTAAACGAGTAATTAACGGAAACCACATCGTTGTAACCGGCGGCTTTTAAATCGCGACAATTTTCCAAAACTACTCGCAAGTTATAGCCCATCCGCATTTTGCGAACCAGTTCCTGGGAACCGCTGGTGATGCCGATTTCAAAGTAATTCATCCCCGTTTTTACCATCAAATCGCACAACTCTGGTGTGAGATTGTCCGCACGGATGTAAGCGGCCCAGTGTATGTCGTCCATGCCGGCGGCGATGATTTTTTGCAATAATTCAACTGCATCGTCGATGAATTTGCGTGCTGGGATAAATTGAGCGTCGGTAAACCAGAAATTGCGGATACCTCGATCGTACAATTGCCTAATCTCCGCCACCACCTCATCCGCCGGATTGATCCGCACTTGCTTGCCTTCAATCACGGTATAAATGCAGTAACAGCAATTGTGAGGACAGCCGCGTTTGGTTTGGACTCCGACATAGAAGTCCATATCTTGTAGATAATAGGAAAACTCCGGCCAAATCGTTTCGATGTAGTTATAGTCGCAGGCAGTTTTCTCGATGTTGGCTGGCTTTTCGTGAATTAGCTTCGCGCGCGGCACAGTTTCTCCCACCACATAACATCTTTCCTCGG
Source organism: Microcoleus sp. S13_C5 (assembly GCF_036700845.1). Taxonomy (NCBI): domain Bacteria; kingdom Bacillati; phylum Cyanobacteriota; class Cyanophyceae; order Oscillatoriales; family Microcoleaceae; genus Microcoleus; species Microcoleus sp. S13_C5. The sequence goes on along the minus strand of NZ_JAUBPR010000019.1, from coordinate 64,791 downwards.
CCAAATCTTCGCCCTTAATCAACTTCTCCAGCAAAGCTTCGCCTTCCCCCACTGAAACCACTGTTCCCGCCGGCAAACTGCGTCCCAACTGCTCGTAAAACACGCTCACAGCACCGCCACCGACTACTGCACGAGCTTCGGGACGGTATTTCCGGGCCCGCTTCAATCCGCGCTTAATCAGCCCCAAATTGCGCCAGAGTTCGGTGTAGTAAGACGCCGCTAAACGCAGTCCTCCGAGTGCTCCCCGGAACTTGATTAGCAGATTTTTGGCGTAGTAAAACTCGAAGGCATTTTGCAGCGGGTTGCCGCCCCTGCCGCCCACAGGCGCGTAAATTTGAATGTCCCGCCAAGAGAAAACCAGCAGAGTCGGCTTAAACTCGTCTATGCTGGCATCTAAAGCTTTAGCGAAATCCAGGGGGGGTACGGCACCTAAATCAAAAATGCGCTGTTCGACATCGGGAAACAGCTTGTGTACGTGATCCGAAAGATAAACAACTCCGATCGGGAAAATAGGATTGCAAGGGAGGCGAACGTACAGGACTCGGTTTTCTCGGTTTTCCATGATTGCCATATCCTAAAGTGGAACTTTTTCAGCTATGTTAATATTCTTTTAATATAACTTTACAATCTATCTAATTTTCGCAATTTGACATTAAATATTCTTAAATTTTTCTATTGGGTTCAAGGCCGAGCTTGTTGGTGTCGATCGGCGAGAGCAGCAGAAAAAAGCTAATTTTTAAGTCAATACAGCGTATTTTGACTTAAAATCCCAGCGTGGAGTCAAAAAGCCGATATTTATCCGGTTAGATTTTAAGTTAGGTACGATCGGTCTCTCATGTATTAGGGAGTTGGTAGTCGGCTTTACAGTAGGCGGGATCACCTAGTGTTAGCCTGAGAAGATAACTAAAACTTTTAGGCAAGGCTCCCTCAGCAGTTATGGCTCAAATTCTTGACCCCGTACCCTCAGACACCGACAGCAAGATTCTGTGCTGCTACGTCAACGCCACCAGTCAGATTCAGATTGCTCGCATCACCAACATTCCTAACTGGTACTTTGAACGAGTAGTTTTTCCCGGACAGCGCTTAGTGTTTGAAGCGATGCCGGCCGCAGCATTGGAAATTCACACCGGCATGATGGCCAGTGCAATTTTGTCGGATAAAATTCCTTGCGATCGCTTGCAGATCAACGAAGGCCCCTATTCCAACGTCAATCCTAGCAGATCGCCAGAGGCAGTTCAGGGCGATCGAACAGCAATGGCCGGCCGCCCCAAATCCCGAGAAATCTCAGAACCTTTGACTGTACCGGCGCTAACCGCCGTCGATTAATCGGAGTTGTGAGTTTTGAGTTATAAATTGTCAGTTAATTGATAACTCCGCGCTCAAAATTCCAACTTCTGCAAAGCGGTAAAAAATCAAAACTTAAGAATCAAAGTTTGTGAAATGAATTTTAGACCAAAACTCCCGACTGCAAAGATTGTCCGGTTTTTCCTATTTCCCTGAGTTTTGTTGGCAGGCCAGAAAGCTGTGCAAAAATATCCTTAAACAGCTTCTCGAATTTCAGCCATGTCAGCACAACCTCTTGCTTCTTCCCCATCTTCCGCCCCAGTATTTGAGCCGGCTGTATTCCGGCTTTCTCCCCTGATTAGAATCACGCTGTTGAGCTTGTACGCAGCCCTGACAATTCCCTTGCCCTTTTTGTCGGAAGTAACGAAAGCACCGGTTCCCCCGGCCGCACTCTGGGTGGCAATTGTTGTCGGGGCTGTGGGCCTGTACGGTGTGCTCAGTGAAAGGGTAATTTTGAGCGAAGAAGGGATTGAAGTCACATATCCCAACTGGTTTCCGCGTTTTTTTCGCAAGGGTTGGTCGCTACCTTGGACTGAGGTAAAAGCTCTCAAACCTCGATCGACCGGTCAAGGAGGTTTAGTTTACTATTTTTTGAGTCATTCGGGAGAAGGTTATTTGTTGCCAATGCGGGTGGCTGGGTTTGGTAAATTAGTCGGTTTGGTGGAAGCAAAAACAGGTATTGATACTAGAGATGTCCGGCCTTTGTCGCAGCCTTGGATGTATCTTATTTTACTTTTATGTACGCTGCTGCTGCTGTTGGTGGATGCGTGGACTATTGTCACGGCGATCGGGCTTAAAGGTAATCTGTAATATTATGTCCGGTACACCGTTATAAAGTTGGTAGTGAGGACTGAAGTCCTCATCAAACTTGCTCGGACTTCAGTCCTCACTAAGCTTTACTGCATTTAGTTTTTACCTTTGGGGCTGCCTAGAAGGCCACCCCAAAAGAGTTCCCATAGAAATACAGCATATTCCATATAGATGTAGATCGCGAGAAACCGGGTTTATTGAACAGAATCAGTAAGGATGCGAGAACTGTAAAGAAACCCCGTGAGAGCGCGGTGTACTTCATAAAGTAGGAATACGCTGTAAAATACCTCTTATTGACTGTTATTAGAAATCAATGACAGTTTTTCTGATTTTATAATATCGATTTCTATTATTTTTGATTCAGCCTAGACTTATTTTTACGTTGCGTCCAAGACTGAAAAGCTAGTTGCGTGCCAGAACTCAAAAATTATTTTTTGTTTGTGGTGAACATTCTTATTTAAATTTGTTTCTAGCGAACTTTTTGGGAGATAATTTGGCTAATATTATTAAGTTTTTATAAAAAAACTTACCACTAAAAGTAATTGGGATATGATAAACATCATTAATTTTGGGGAAATTCGAGTTTCCTAAAACAACATTTCCAGCAAAAACTAATTTTTTATTAGAATTAGTTTTGGTTCACCATGAATCTTCTACATTAAATTCAACATGGGATTGGAATGTAAATACTTATTAACGCATTTAATCTCATTGTTGAATAGATAGACTAAAAGCTGACAAATTTAGCGTGAATATATCTAGCAATTCCCAGAAAGTATAAGCTTTACAGCTTAGCTATGAATTCCTCTTAAATACTTTTAGTGAGAACATAGAGAATGAGTACCCAAAAGTCATTGTTTATACCTCGGCGTCAAGTAATTCGTGGGATTTTATCTACTACAGCGTTTGCAGTCACATCGCGCCTTTGGACTGGATGTAGTCCTGCTAAAGAGGTTCAAGCAAACTCGGCTGGCAAAGATAAGCCAATTGTGATGGGATTTATTTATGTTGGTCCCAAAGATGACTACGGCTACAATCAAGCCCAAGCAGAAGGGAACGCTGGGGTTTCAAAATTAGCCTGGGTAAAAACCGTAGAGGAAGCAAATGTTCCTGAAACTACATCGGTACAAGAAACCATGAGGAACATGATTGAACAGGATGGGGCAACGGTTCTGTTCCCTACGTCCTTCGGGTACTTTGACCCGCATATTCTGAAACTGGCAAAGGATTACCCGGAGGTACAATTCTTTCACTGCGGTGGACTTTATCAGGAAGGTAAGCATCCAAATAACGTTGGCAGCTATTTTGGCTACATTGATGAGGGTGAGTACGTAGCAGGCATTGTTGCCGCCCACACCTCTAAAACCGGAAAATTAGGATTTATTGCTGCTAAACCCATACCGCAAGTATTACGCAATATCAATAGCTTTACCTTAGGGGCACGGAGTATTAAGCCAGAAGTTACAACTCAGGTGATTTTTACAGGAGATTGGTCTTTGCCTGTTAAAGAAGCTGATGCTGCTAATAGTATGGCTGACCAGGGTGTTGATGTAATTACCTGTCACGTAGATAGCCCCAAAGTAGTGATGGAAACGGCTGAGAAACGAGGCATTTTCTGTACTGGCTACCATGCGAGTCAAGCCCAACTTGCACCCAAAGGATATTTAACAGGGGCCGAGTGGGACTGGACGAATGTCTATTCTAAGTATGCTGAAATGCTTCAAGCTGGCAAGACGCTGATGAACGGAGGCATTCCCCATTTAGTACGTGGTGGTTTGAAGGATGGTTTTTTGAAACTGTCGCCCTACGGTAGCACTGTAACGGCCGAAGCGAAAAAGGATGCTGATGCTGCTAAGAGTAAGTTTCTTGATGGCAGCATGGTCATTTATAAGGGGGAAATAAAAGATAACACCGGGAAAGTTGTGATTGCTGAAGGCAAGGATTACAAGCAGCAAGACGCAGAACTAGAAAAGATGAATTGGCTGGCATCAGGCGTCATCGGCAAAGTTACAAGTTAATTAGCTGATGTGCATTCAAAATTGTATAGCGGACAACTTAAACGCTGATTAGCTTAGTAGGGGCGAGCAGGTTTGTCCCTACATACCCCTTCCTTTCGCTAAGAAAGTATTTCACGCCCGTCGGCAACTGCTATACAAGCAAGTTTTTAATTCAACACTCATCATTTTCTTAGTAATTCATCTTTTATTCTGATGATGATTAACCGTCAAAACTGGCGTACAACTTTGGAAGCGGTTTGTATCCCGATCGCCGCCATCGTCTTCTCATTGGTATTGTTTGGAATATTTTGTGCTGCGGCTGGATCTAATCCCTTTGCTGTCTATGCCTCAATCTACAAAGCAGCGTTTGGCAGTTGGCATTCATTCCAAAACACCCTGATTAGGGCTGCACCGTTGATGTTGAGTTCCTTGTGTACGGCTTTGCCTGCCCGTTTGGGGTTGGTGATTATCGGCAACGAAGGCGCTTTAGTAGTTGGGGGTCTGGGGGCTGTAGCCACTGGCCTGGCTTTATCTTCTGCACCGCCGACGTTAGTTCAAATTGCAATGGCGCTGGCAGGAATTGTCTGTGGAGGTCTGTGGATTGGTGCAGTGGGAGCTTTGCGCTATTACCGGGCAGTGAATGAGACAATTAGCAGCTTGTTGTTGAACTATATTGCGATCGCCCTGCTGAATCATTTAGTCGGCGGCGTGATGCGTGACCCCAGCAGTGTCAATAAAATTTCTAGTTACCCGATTCCTGATGTGAATATGTTAGGAAATATTCCAGGAACCCGCGTTCACTACGGTCTAATTTATGGGTTAGTTGCTTGTGCGATCGCCTACTTCCTGATCCAGCGCACTACATTTGGCTTTGCAGCTAGAACAGCAGGAGGTAACATCCGCGCTGCTCGAATTGCCGGACTTCCTGTCGGCAAATTGACAATGGCAATCTGTTTCTTAGCTGGCTCTTGTGCGGGTTTGGCAGGCATGGTGGAAGTCGCAGCCGTGCATGGTCGAGCTAACGAATCACTTAATGCTAACTATGGCTACAGCGGTATCTTAGTCGCATTCATTGCTCGACACAACCCTCTTGCTGCGACTATTGTGGCAATTCTGCTGGGCGGCATTCTTGCTAGTGGCGGCATCTTGCAACGAGCACATGGACTGCCCGATGCAACGGTTTTAGTGTTCCAAGGGTTGGTCTTTTTGGTAGTTCTGTATAGCGAATCGCTCTACGGACGTTTGCCATTTTTCAAAGAACGGTCAACCGATAGCCCTCAGCAGCCACCTTCTAGCGAGCAGCCATCAGTAGCCACTGTCTAAGCAATAGATTAAGCCAAAATCTCAAATCGGAGGAATCCACAATGGCAGCAGAAGTATTAGGTTGGTGGGGAGTACCTTTGGGTATCTTGGCAGGAACTTTGCGGGGTAGCGCTCCGTTTCTGTTCGTTAGTTTGGGCGAATGCCTGACTGAAAAAAGCGGCAAGATTAATTTGGGGTTAGAAGGGACACTGTTAACGGGTGCGATGAGTGCCTATGCTATTTCTTATCAGACTGGATCGCCTTGGTTAGGTGTTTTAGCCGCTGGTCTAGCTGGCATGGTACTAGGTTTTATCCACGCTTGGCTATGCATACAACCAAAAGTAAACGACATTGCCGTAGGCATCGCCATGATTATTTTTGGTAGCGGCATTGCTTTCTTTTTTGGCAAACCTTTTATTCAACCAAGTGCCACCCAGTTGCCTAGTTTACCTCTGGGTGCTTGGAGTCATCTGCCTCCGGTGCAATCAGCGCTACAAATTTGTCCCCTATTTTTGTTAGGTGTAGCGATCGCCCCTCTAATGCAGTGGTTTTTTAAATCAACTCGCTGGGGGTTATTCATTCGTGCAGTTGGGGATAGTCCCGATGCTGCCAAAGCAATGGGAATCTCCATTAATAAAGTTCGTATGCTCTGCATTATCGCGGGCAGTTTTTTAGCTGGAATTGGTGGTGCTTATTTATCCCTTTACTATCCCGGTAGCTGGACAGAACGCATCTCTAGCGGTCAAGGACTCATGGCGGTAGCGCTGGTAATTTTCGCCCGTTGGAATCCTGTTCAGTGCTTATACGCCTCGTTGCTATTTGGGGGAGCACAGGCGATCGGTCCGGCTTTGCAATCAGTAGGGGTCGATTCCTATTATTACTTATTCAATGCTTCGCCCTACATACTGACGCTGGCGATCATGATTATTACTTGTTCGCCGAAACGAACTTTGACCGGCGCACCTGGATCTTTAGGAACTAGCACGTAAGACAGGAATTTATAGCAAGGAAGATAAACATGGGACGTTTTGTAGAAGCTGAACCATATCCCTATCCTTACAATGGCGATTTGCGCCCAGAAAATACGGTGCTGCTGATAATTGATATGCAAATTGATTTCTGTGGCATTGGTGGATATGTTGATAAGATGGGCTACGACTTGTCACTGACTCGCGCTCCTATTGAGCCAATCAAGCAAGTCTTAGAAGTCGCACGGGCGAAGCACTTCCATATCATGCACACCCGCGAAGGACACCGCCCCGACTTGGCAGATTTACCAGAAAACAAGCAGTGGCGATCGCGCCAAATTAACGCCGGAATTGGCGATCCTGGCCCCTGCGGCAGAATTCTAGTTCGAGGTGAACCAGGGTGGGAAATCATTCCAGAACTCGCGCCTTTGCCTGGAGAAGCGGTAATTGACAAGCCTGGAAAAGGTTCTTTTTATGCCACGGATCTAGATCTGTTACTGAAACGCAAAGGCATTCAAAACATTGTCTTGGCTGGCATTACAACCGATGTCTGCGTGCATACCACAATGCGAGATGCAAACGATCGCGGTTATGAATGTTTGCTCTTATCTGACTGTACAGGCGCAACAGATTATGGCAATCATCTGGCGGCACTCAAGATGATCCAGATGCAGGGAGGAGTCTTTGGAGCCGTCGCTGATTCAGAAGCATTTATCAAAGCTTTAAGTGTTGAAGTGTGAGGAAACAAAAAGTAAATAGTTCAAGCATTGAAATGAATCCCGCCATCTAAGTAAAGAATCAAATCTCATAAATAGCCGATAAACTGACAACTTTACAGGAGATAAAAACATGACAGAAGTGAAAGACTCTCTAGCCAAAAACTCAGCACTAAATACTCACAATTATTTAGACACTCAAAACTCAAACTTCACAACTCAAAACTTTCTTCAACCACCCGAACTAGAGGTGGTTAACATGACTAAGCGGTTTGGCACGATGACTGCCCTTGATAACTTCTCGATGACACTAAAACCAGGGACGTTTCATGCTTTGCTGGGCGAGAACGGAGCAGGCAAAAGTACCATTGTTAAATGTGTGATGGGTTTCTATACTCCTACTTCAGGCAAAGTGTTGATTGATGGGCAGGAAAGTGCGATCGCAAGTCCTCGCGATGCTCATAAGTACGGCATTGGCATGGTTTACCAGCACTTCACCTCTGTGCCTGCCATGACTGTAGCCGAAAATCTGGTTTTGTCCCGCTTCGATAGCCCCAATTTGATTAACTGGAAAGCCGAGTATGAGCGGTTAAAGGCTTTTATGAAAACTGCTCCTTTCCGAGTTCCTCTAGATACCCCAATCTTTCAGTTAGCTGCCGGGGAAAAACAAAAGCTAGAAATTCTTAAACAGATATATCTTCAAAGTCGGATCTTGATTCTGGACGAACCTACTTCGGTGCTTACTCCGCAGGAAGCCGATGAGGTTTTAGGTTTACTGCGCGCAGAAGTTACTGCCGGAAGATTAAGCGTGTTAATTATCAGCCACAAATTCCGGGAAGTGATGGCGTTTTGCGATAGCATCACGGTGCTGCGTAAAGGAAAGTTTGCAGGTCAGGGTTTGGTAAAGGATCTGACTGTCTCGGATATGTCTGAAATGATGATGGGTGAAAGGCGTGAGCCAACACGAGTTGAAAAGACAGCCCCCCCAACGACTATTCCTATTCTCGGAGTTAAAGACCTTCACGCCAATAAAGACAACGGTATGGAGGTATTGACAGGAGTAAACCTCACAGTTCACAGCGGCGAAATTGTTGGGATTGCAGGTATCTCTGGCAATGGTCAGCGGGAACTGGTGGAGGTGTTGGCAGGTCAGCGTTCTGCTACAGGTGGAGATGTGCTGGTCAATGGCGAAGTTTATACAGCAACACGAGCCGAAATGTTTAAACATCAGGTCTTCGCGCTACCAGAAGAACCCCTTCATAATGCTTGCGTACCACACATGAGTGTGGCAGAAAATTTAGCCCTGCGGACGTTTGACCGCCCCCCTCAAGCTAAAGCAAGTATTTTACTCATCCTGAAAGAAATTAGGCAGGCGGCTAAGAGCTTAATTAATACTTTTAAAATAAAAACGCCTTCGCCAGATACCCCTATAGGTAATCTGTCGGGGGGAAATGTACAGCGCACAGTGTTAGCGCGGGAACTCTCTTCCGAACATATTAGGTTACTAATTGCAGCGAATCCTTGCTTTGGTCTTGATTTTGCTGCTGTGGAGTACATTCACGGTCAGATTATTGAGGCTCGCAACCGAGGTGTAGCTGTGTTATTGGTGAGCGAAGATTTAGATGAACTGCTGAAATTGTCCGATCGGGTTTTGGTAATTAGTGGCGGGAATTTTACTTATGAAAGTGCGATCGCAGATGCAGATTTTGTTCAGATCGGTAAGAGTATGGCAGGACACTAATCAATTTTGGATTTTGGATTGGTTGACGAAGAGGACGCGGCGACCATCCATAGTTTCTTGCCATTCTCCGCGCCCTCCGGTCTCCGTGTATCTTTCCTTCGAGCCATACCTATGAATGAATTACTGAAGCAAACTTTGCTCCTTAAGGATTTACCTAATATCGCGACGTGGCAGAATAAGTTGCCTTGGCAACCATTTCGTGATGGGGTTGAAATCCACCGACTTTATGGTGACAACGAAAGTGGATCGGCTGCTGCTCTATTGCGGTATCAGCCGGGAGCAAGTGTCCCAAAGCACACCCATACTGGTTTTGAACATATTTATGTACTAACTGGATCGCAAACTGACCAGAATGGCGAACACCAAGCCGGAACCTTTGTCATTAACCCCCCTAACAGTAACCACAGTGTTGTCAGCCAAGTTGGCTGCATAGTCCTAGTAATTTGGGAAAAACCTATATCGCTATGGTCTTAATATCTGCCCAACCTTATGATTATGAACTGCCAGTCTCTGGCGGTGTGGCTTTGGTTATCATCGATATGCAGCGAGATTTTTTGGAGGTTGGGGGATTTGGTGAAGCTTTAGGCAATGATGTCAGCCAACTACAGGCAATTGTGCCAACGGTAAAGCAGTTGTTAGAGGCATTTCGCGATCGTCATCTCCCTATTGTTCACACTATTGAAGGTCATCAACCTGACCTTTCTGATTGTCCTCCATCTAAGCAAAAGCGGGGTCAAAGTAAACTTAAAATTGGCGATCGAGGCCCAATGGGACGAATTTTAATTTTGGGTGAACCTGGCAATTCAATTATCTCAGAATTGACACCTATGCCTGATGAAATAGTAATTAATAAACCAGGCAAGGGCGCTTTTTATCACACTGATTTGGAATTAATACTTCGTGAAAAAGCGATTACTCACCTAATTTTTACTGGAGTCACGACTGAGGTTTGCGTTCAAACAACTATACGTGAGGCTAACGATCGGGGGTTTGAATGTTTACTCGTTGAGGATGCTACAGCCAGCTACTTTCCACAGTTTAAACAGAGTGCGATCGATATGATTCGTGCCCAAGGCGGTATTATTGGTTGGACTGCGAGGGCTGAAGTGGTAATACAAGCTTTGGAAAAATCGCAGCCTTAAATTTGAAAACTGTCGGCTATCCCGGATGTTTGGGGTAAAAAGCAGTGGCTGATACATTTTTTCGTAACAGGCTTTCCGGCCTGTTCCACAAAGAAGAGACCTCTGGGTTTGGGGCGGCTTGTCACCCCTCCAGATGTGGAACATCTGATGAAAAACGCGCAAAAATAATGAAAAACCCGGTTTCTTTAAGAAGCCGAGTTTTTACGTATTCTATTGTTTATTTAAACTACTTAACTTCAGCCGAGCGCCGACTGTTAGGTGATTCGTAGTAAACTCCAGAACCTGTATCGGAGACAAAATGACAATCCCAGTAAGAGCGAATAAAGCTCTTCCAAATTGGCTCAGTTGACTTGCGATAATAATCGCCCAACACTGGCTTGATGGCTTCCGTTGCTTCCTTCAAGTGATAGTGCGGCATTGTCGAGAAAATGTGGTGGGCTACGTGGGTGCCGATATCGTGATGGATGGAATTGATGATTCCGTAGTCGCGATCGATCGTAGACAATGCACCTTTCAAGAAATACCAATCTTTACCGCGATACCAAGGAATGTCGGCTTCTGTGTGGTGCAGGAATGTTACCAAATCCAGCCACATCACGAACACTACATAGGGAACCAAGTAGAACTTGAGTAAAAACAGCCAACCAAACTGATAGGTTAGCGCGCCTAAAAAGCCTACCATCAGTACCAAGGATGCGGAACTCGTCAACACATCCCATTTTTCGGAGGGACGGAAAATCGGGCTACCGGGCATGAAGTGAGAACCAGTTCGATCGGGCGATCGCCGAAATAGATAAATTGGGTAGGCAAATAACATCAAATAAAAGCGTCCCAGCTTTTCGTACCAAGGCATTTGATTGTATTTGCTTTCCGATACCGGATACCAGCTTTCATCGTTATCTAAGCTGCCTGTATTTGCGTGGTGGGTTCTGTGACTAATCCGCCAACCGTGGAAGGGCACCAGAATTGGAGCGTGGGAGAGGTGTCCGATCAGGTTGTTGAGCCATTTGCTCTTAGAAAATGAACCGTGTCCGCAGTCGTGGCCCACTACAAACAATGCCCAAAACATGGTTCCCTGCATCAACCAAAAGATTGGGTAAAAGAGCCAGGAATCCACGGTGTAGGCGATCGCATACAAACCTGCGATGATGCCAATATCTAAAAAGAAATAAGCCAGAGATTTCCATGCCGAGGGTTCAAAACAGTGGGCTGGAATGGCTGCCTTGATATCTTGAAGAGTAAAAGGTAACTCTGTTGTACGAGAGGATGAGTCTTGATTGCTCGGGGGATTGAGAACAGTATTTGATTGCACGAAGTTTCCGATTTAAGCTGACTTGAGAAACCGCATTCCGCCTTGTAACAGTCAATCGATTTTAGATTTTAGATTTTAGATTTTAGATTCACTCCACAGATGAATCTGGGGGCTTAAACTAATATCTAATTTTTTTGGCTCTCCCCGACATGAGTCGGGGGGTTCTATCCCTATACAGGTGAGGTAACATTCAACCTGCAAGGAGCCATATTTTTACTCTGCAAGGGTTTCTAAAGTTCTTTAGTTCGCATGAACAGCCCGTCCGCGATTCTCAAGCAAGTTGGCTTGTGGAATACTTGTGTGGGAAAAATTAGTGCGATCGACCCTGTTATCTGAAAAAATCTCATGTGCCCGTTGTAGGTGCGAAATGCGACTTCAATCTGAGAGTGGACATCTGGAGGAAATACCTCCAGTCTCGAAGTAGCATACAGCGCTTCGAGCAGGAATTGTGAACGAGGGTGTAGGGAAGAGCCCATCGATGTGAGATTGAAGGACAAATCTCCAATCTAAAATCTCCAATCGGAGTGTTGGGTTTCACGCAAGTTCTACCCAACTGACTGTTCACTACACTTCACAAATTCTGCAATTATTGCTACAGCTAAGCTAATGTAACATTTCTACACACATTCTGGCAATGACTTACCAGAAAATTTTGAAAGTTCATAAATTGCCGAAAGTGACGGACGATCGCTTTTTCGCTTTGGGATTTTCTAGGTTCCAGCCTTTTCTAATATGAGCTTAGACCGTTTTACCACTTCTGGAACGTCGATCGGATAATCACCGGTGAAACACGCCGAACAAAAACTCATCGGGTCTTCGTTAGTCGCCCTCAGCATTCCATCCCAACTCAAGAAAGCCAAAGAATCAACCCCTATTTGGGCGCCGATTTCTGCGACTGACTTAGTAGCAGCAATCAACTGATCTTGATTGTCGGTGTCGATCCCGTAGAAACACGGATGAGTCACCGGCGGCGAGGAAATTCTCATGTGAACTGCGGTTGCGCCAGCATCCCGCAAGGCTTTGACGATTTTGCGACTGGTAGTGCCACGCACGATCGAATCATCGATAATAATTACTCGCTTCCCTTCCAACACATCTTTGAGAGGGTTGAGTTTCATGCGGATTCCTGACTCCCGCATTGTCTGAGTCGGTTGAATAAAAGTGCGCCCGACGTAGCGGTTTTTAATCAATCCTTCGGCGTAAGGAATGCCGGAAGCTTGAGAAAAGCCGATCGCGGCCGGGATTCCAGAATCGGGAACGCCGATGACTATATCCGCATCAGCCGGAGATTCTGCTGCTAACAAACGCCCGATCCGCAGGCGGTAGCTGTACAAACTTTCACCTTCCATTTGGCTATCGGGGCGAGCAAAATAGATCATTTCAAAGATGCAAAGTTTGCGCTTTTGTTGCTGACTCCAGTGGAAGGAAGCCATACCTTCATCTGTAATCCAAACTAATTCCCCCGGTTCTACGTCCCGCAAAAATTCAGCACCGATAATATCCAAGCCACAAGTTTCCGATGCTAAAACGTATCGTACCGGAGTTGTGGGGAGGATGCCAATTACCAGGGGGCGGACGCCGTGCGGGTCCCGGACTCCCATCACGCCTTTGGGGGTGGCGATCGTCAAACTAAAGGCTCCTTGGCACATAGCAAACGCACTGATCGCTGCTTCCAACCAGTCTTTGCCCTTGTCTACCTCGGAACCGATCGCCACTGCGATCGCCTCTGAATCCGTCGTGCTGACAAACTCGCACTTCCGAGACAGCAATTCTTCCCGCAATTCTTTGGTATTGACAAGATTCCCGTTATGTGCCAATGCCAGACTTCCCAAACGAGTTTCGACAACCACAGGCTGAGCGTTGACCACGCGGGACGAGCCGGTAGTAGAGTAGCGAGTGTGGCCTACAGCTAAGTTACCGGGCAAGTGACCTAAACTCGATTCGTTGAAGACTTGGGAAACCAGTCCCATATCTTTGTGCAGGTGTACTTTGTCACCGTCAAAGGTGGCAATTCCTGCGGATTCCTGACCCCGGTGCTGCAAGGCATACAAACCGAAGTACGTCAATTTGGCGACATCTTCACCCGGTGCGTAGATACCGAAAACGCCGCAAGCTTCCTCGGGCTTGTCGGGTTTGCTAGAATGCTCGTCAGCCTCGAAGGAATGGTTGGGAATCATAGATGGGTGGGTTCCTAATGGGGAAGGTGGGTTAGGGGGACAGTTTCAGCGGGAAATCTTGTTTGCGAAAGCGTCGCATAACTTAACATTCCCTTAATCTTGCCACGGATCTGTCATTATTTCCAAATCGTGTAGCATTTCAGACAGAAGCGATGCGGCGTTTAATGGCATTGTAGTATCGATCGCCCCCTGATCCTATATTAACCTTGATTAATTGTGGGCGAGGGATTCGGTGAGCGATTCGGCGATTGAAAGAGACTGTTGAATAATTCGCCGAGGGTGTTACCCCTCACATCTGGAATGCAGCGTTTGGGTTCGCTATTGGTAGTTAATAGCTATATGGTTAATTAAATACTTAGTCCCGAGACACTATTTTTAGGGGTGAGGGGTGAAACCATTTTTAAATTCGCCCACAGTCTCTTGAAATCGCTTCTTGTCAAACTCTCGTCCCAGCAGAGGGGAACTAAGAAATAGGCGATCGTGCAATGAAAAATAAATTAGAAACTTGCTTGATGGGCTTTTTCAAATATTAGGATTTAAAGCCCATATATCTTGACTTTTCCATAAAATTGATCTAGTATATCATCAGGGGAATCTGTGCGACCATGTAATGTCCTTTTGGGCGCAATCGAGTATTAAGTAATGTCCACACGAGTGAACCGTGGGAGGGAGATTTTGCCGCCTGAAAACTTTCCCTAATCTACAAAGTCAATCAGCTTCATCTCCTGACAAAACTTCCTCTAAATCTCTCGCTGCGTGCAGAATTCTCACTACCTCAATATAGTTATCAAAAGACAAATAGAAAATCAGATAATTTTCAAAACCCCTAACTGACAATCTTCGCAAACCCTCCAACCGTGGATTTTGAACCGGATACAGGCGGCCCATTCCCGACATTTGAGCCAATCTCGCAAATGTCTGACGTGCTGCATCAAAAAAACGCAATGCAGCATCAAGATTATTTTGAGCAATATAAGCAAAATTTTCGTCTAAATCTTGACTTGCTCTTGGTGTAATGACAATCCGTTTAGTCATTGCTGCTGTCGGTCAAGTTTCTGCACCAACTGAGCGCGTTTTTGCTCCCACCAATCATCGGTAATCTCTATAGAATTCCCACTATCCAAACCAGCCAACAATAACGACTCAATCCGCGCAGCTCTTGCTTGTTCTTGGCGAATTAGGTGCAAGATGTATTCCGCTGCATTACTGTAGCCTCCGATTGCCACTTGTTCGTTAATAAAATTTTGAATTGAATCGGGAAGAGGAAGATTGAGGGTCATATTTTTTATCCTTCCTGATGTGCGACCTTGGCATATTTTAATTATTATAAATCAGGTTCGATCAATTTCCGTTTTTGTAGGGTGCGTCGCTGTGAGATTTTTGAGGAAATTTGCAGATTTGAGATGGCGACGCACCTGACTGACTCTCGCGGTGTGTCGCTGCGAGATTGTCGATTTGATTTGCAGATTGTTCAATGCGACGCACCCTACCGCTACTACGCGGAAACTAGGACGAGGAAGAAACCGAAGCTACCGCCACGCGAAAACCGAGGTGCCTGCTGCGATGGACCGCCCAATTCCTGCCACGATAGGCACTACGGCAATAGACCGTATTGCAGTTCCAGGCAGCACCACGCAGCACTCGGTTATTATCTGTTCCAGTTTCCCAAGAACTTCCATCAGTCGGTGCGCCGTTATAATTACCATGCCATTTATCGCTGCACCATTCCCAAACATTCCCGTGCATATCATACAAACCAAACGGATTCGGCGGAAAACTCCCCACATCAGTTGTTTGTTTGCGGTAAAGTCCTTTCGGCGCAGCACCGTAGGGATAATTGCCATCATAATTAACTAAATCCGGGGTAATTGTGTCGCCAAAATAGAAAGGCGTTGTAGTTCCGGCGCGAGAAGCATATTCCCATTCGGCTTCCGAAGGTAAGCGATAAATCTTGCCGGTTTTTTGAGAAATTTTCTGGCAGAATTCCAGAGCATTATTCCAGCTTACTTGTTCTACAGGACGTTTCAAACCTTTGATCTCAGAAGGGTTATTCCCCATCACTACTTCCCACTGTTCTTGAGTAATGGGATATTTACCCATAAAAAAAGGAGAGATATTAACAGTACGCTGCGGCCCTTCATTGTTACTTCGCCCTGCTTCCGTATTGGGGGAACCCATCACGAAACGGCCGCCAGGAATTGCTACCATGTCTAAGATTGCACCGCTACCTAAATTTTCACTAAAAAATTGTGTTTCACGGCGTTGACGGCTACTTATATTACCCCGCACATCAACTGTCACCGTGTCAAAGTCAAACCTTTTTAAAGTCTGTATAAAATTTGGTGTTGACTGACGTTGAAAATCTCTTAAAACTTGCTCTGCTGATTGATAGCGCTGCTGGATATCTTTGGCTAACAACTTAGATAAAACCAATGCTAGTCCCTTGTCTATGGGACTTTTCAAATGTTGCTGCCAATTTCCAGTCCAGCTATAACCGTGTTCCGTCCACAAACCATCAGGATGTACTCCTGTCAGTAGATGAAAAGCCGTTGCCCCCAAGCTAAACAAATCGCTGGCTGGATAAGCTTCACCTCCTTGCATTTGTTCAAGCGGTACATAACCAGGCGTACCAATTTGTGTTCCCAGTCTCGACATCACTGTTCCCGACAACTGTTTGGAAACTCCGAAGTCAATGAGGACTAACAAACCGTCGCTGCGACGGCGCATAATATTCTCTGGCTTGATATCTCGGTGAATAATTTTTTGTTCGTGAATAAACTTGAGAACAGGTAAAAGTTCGAGTAATAGTTGCTTAACTTGGCTTTCTTGCCAAATTCCCTGATTTTGCAAAAGCTTTAACAAATTATCTCCATCGACAAACTGCTGTACGAGATACAAATAGTTTTCTTCTTCAAAACAGGCATCTAGTGATGGAATTTGGGGATGTTGTCCTAGCTGTTGCAGTTGTCTGGCTTCTTGCTGAAATAATTCTACCGCTTTGTTAATTGCCCAAGTTCCCTGAACATTTGTTGGTGCTAATTGTTTAACGACACAGCGTTGATTTAATTTATCAATATCTTCTGCTAAATAAGTTCTGCCGAAGCCACCTTGACCGAGGAATTTGATCATGCGGAAACGATTTCGCAGGATGGGTACGAGTTCAAAGCCACAACTGATGCAATATGTTTGTCCGTCCTGGTTTTCAGGTTTTTGACAGTCGGGATTGATACAGCAAATCATTTATTTTATGAATGATATTGTTCATATTATATAAAGGAATTGGGTGAGTGACACGGCGATTGATTGGGGGATTGACACGGAAATTGAAACGGCGTTTGAAATCGCTTCTGCACAAACAAAGTCCGCCTTCGCGGACTCAAGAAATGCAAGCCGCGCCGGCGGGTTTCGTCTGTGTAGAGGCGGTTTCAACCGCCCTTTGTATGGAAGGCGATTAGACAGATGCAATCCGACGCTCGATCGCATTATAGAACCGATCGCCCATATCACCCATCCCAACCTCAATTAACACTTGATTATCAGCACTCACAACCCGCAAAGGTGATTCAGCACAGCAAACTAAACCAATTTTTTGCCACATTTTGGTCAAATGTTCTTGCAGGTAAGACTCCCAAATCCCTTGATTTTTCGGCGCGACTGAAACTACAATGCAGTTGCCCATTTCACCAAACAAAATTTTATCCCAGCGGTCGACATTTTTTGAATTGAAACTGAGATGGATTTCTGCACCCATTTTAGCAGAAATACAGGATTCCGCGAGGGCGATCGCAATTCCACCTTCCGCACAATCATGGGCAGAACCTACCCAACCTTGCCGAATTCCATCGCGACAAACCGATTGCACTTTTCTTTCTAACTCAAAATCTATCCTTGGCGGTTTTCCAGCGACAATCCCGTGAATTGCCGCTAAATATTCCGAACCTCCGAGAGTAGGAGAAGTTTCGATTTTTGAGCTTTCAGATGGAAGTTCTGAGTTTTGGGATGATTCACCAATTCCCAGCACATAAATTAAATCACCTTTCTTTAGCCAAGCTTGGCCGCCAATCTTCTTCAAATCGGGAATTAACCCCACCATTCCGATTACCGGAGTCGGATAAATTGGTTGAGGATTTCCCTCAGCATCAACAGTTTCATTGTAAAGAGAAACATTGCCGCCAGTAACAGGCGTTCCCAACTCCCGACAAGCATCAGCAATCCCGCGACAAGCTGAGGCTAACTGCCAATATCCGATCGGCTTTTCGGGACTGCCAAAATTCAAATTATCCGTAACTGCCAGAGGTTCAGCACCCACACAGCTTAAGTTTCTCGCTGCTTCTGCTACGACTGCTTTTGCACCTTCATAAGGATCGAGATAAACATAACGAGAATTGCAATCAACCGTTGCAGCAACTCCGGGAATAACCCCTTGCTGCGGCACTTCCTTCTTGCTAAGGGGGGGAGAAACTTTTGGAGTTTCCCTACCTTGTGCCTTTTTAAATAGAGGAATTACCTCTTCTTCCTGTTTGCTTTCGGAAGCTAGAGAAACACCATTTTCTCTCTGTAAATCTCCCGTAGTAAGGGGGTGTTCTTCTAGCCCTTTAGCAAGGGAAGAGTGGCAGGGTTCTAGCGGACGCAATCTGACAACCGCAGCATCAGCACCTCCCGGTAAAACAACAGTATTGTTTTGCACTTGATGGTCGTATTGGCGATAAACCCAGCGTTTAGAAGCGATGGTGGGAGTATCTAAAAGCGTCAGCAAAATCTGATTCCAAGTTTGGAAATTCCCGTTAATTTCGATACCTTTAACTGTGGATTGTGGCAGCGAATCCGCCGTCCATTCCCATGCTTTTTTAGCATATTCGGGCGGCTCTGTCAACAGTTCTCGGTGATAAATTGGCGTGTTATCTGCCAAAGCAGTTGCGGTAATTTCGGCAGCGATTTCGCCTTTAAATAGAATTCGGACGATCGGCTCTTCGATGACTGTCCCCGCGACTACGGCGTGCAATCCCCAGCGGTGGAAAATATCGATTAATTCCTGTTCCCGTCCTTTTTGGGCAACAAATAACATCCGTTCTTGGGATTCCGAAAGCAGGTATTCGTAGGGAACCATACCGCTTTCTCGAACGGGAACTTTGTCTAAATCGAATTCAATGCCGACGCCGCCTTTAGCTGCCATTTCTGATGTCGAACAGGTGATTCCGGCCGCGCCCATGTCTTGGGCGGCGACAACGGCACCAGTTTTGAACGCTTCTAAACAAGCTTCAATTAAGGATTTTTCTAAAAATGGATCACCTACTTGGACTGCGGGGCGATCGTCCATTGATTTGTCTGTCAATTCTGCACTCGCAAAACTTGCTCCTCCCATGCCATCTCGCCCGGTAGTTGAACCGACGTAAAGCACGGGATTTCCGATGCCGGATGCGCCGGATTTGACGATTTCTTGAGTTTCCATTAAACCCAAGGCCATGACGTTAACTAATGGGTTGCCGGAATAAGCAGGATCGAAGTAAACTTCGCCACCAACTGTGGGTACTCCGATGCAATTTCCATAGTGACTTATTCCTGATACTACGCCTTTGAACAATCTCTGAGTTTTAGCATCGTCTAAGTTGCCAAAACGCAGGGAATTCAAAAGTGCGATCGGGCGAGCACCCATTGTGAAGATATCGCGGAGAATTCCGCCGACACCGGTTGCTGCACCTTGGAAAGGTTCGACTGCTGACGGGTGGTTGTGGGATTCAATTTTGAAGGCGAGTTGCAAGCCGTCTCCCAAGTCTACGACGCCGGCATTTTCTCCGGGCCCGACTAGAATTCGATCGCCCTCTGTGGGAAACTGTTTTAATAGTGGCCGCGAATTTTTGTAACAGCAGTGTTCGCTCCACATAACGCCAAACATTCCCAATTCAGCTTTATTGGGATGGCGACCTAGGCGCTGAACGATTTCTTCATATTCTTCTGGTTTGAGTCTTTCAGCGGCAATTTGTTCGGGGGAAAATGGGGATTCGGAGATGGGAGACATGGAAACTCGTTATAAACCACAGGCTTTATTCTAAATGCCCTGTGGTTGGTTAATCTAAAATCTATAATCTAAAATCTATAATCCTAGGTCTTTGGGTTGTGAATCTAAAATCTAAAATCTAAAATCTAAAATCGCATGACTCAACCTCAAAATCTCAATTTTGCTAACCAAAACTTGCGGAACCGTTCTTTTAAAGGGCTTGACTTGTCAGGGGCGAATTTCAGCGGTTGCGACATTCGAGGCTGCAATTTCACCGGGGCGATTTTGAGGGGGGCAAATTTTCAGGGTGTCAGAACCGGACAAAGCCGAAGGCGGGTAAGAAATTTGATTGCTAGGGCTGGCGTAACGGCGGTGACAGTCACGACGGCTGGGGCTTTGACTGGACTGATTGCCGGGGCGGATGCGGGGGCTGTGGCTGTGGCCGGAACGGCTGCTACGGCGATTGCTGCGACTCGCGGTGAGGCTGGGATTGTGGCAGGGGCTGTTGCTGGGGCTGCTGCTGCGATCGGCGCTAGCGGTATTGTGACATTTTTTGGCGGAGATACTATCAGGGGAATTGTCTTATTTTTGGTTTCTGGGGTAATTCTTGGGTTAACTGCGATCGGCTTTTTTATCGCTGTTGAAGAAATAGAAAAATTGTCGGTAACGTCGTTTAGAAAAGCTGATTTGACTGATGCTGTATTCGATCCGGGGGCGGTTCTAGATGCAGATTTTTCCGATGCGCGAGGCTTGCCGTGGTAGACTACACAATTACTGATTTTTTACCCATTCCCGGAATTCTCGCACTGCTGCGGTTGCGCCTGTAGTTTGAGTGCGATCGATAAATTCGTCAACTTTTACAGTCGGTAGCATCGGGAAAGCCCGGGAAAAATTGCATTCGGCATATTCGCCATTTTGCAATTGATAAAACTTGATGCTTCGTCCGTCGTACCGCCAAATTTCTGGTACGCCTAAATCGGCATATAAATCGAATTGATTTAAGGAACTGCTGGTAATATCAATTTCTAGTGCTAAATCGGGCGGCGGATCTTGAGCAAAGTCTAATTCGGTTCTCCCTCTAACCAGTGCTTCATTCTGGATATAATAGCATGAATCTGGTTCTTTCCCCGCTGCTTTTTTGCGTTTTTTAATAGTCATCGATCCAAAGGGGTTGTACTCCAGATTGAGTTCTTCTATGAGAGTTACAATTAAGCGATCGATCAGCCTGTTGCGATTTTCATGTTCCGGTAGTGGCACCATAATTTCTAATTGACCTTGATGATAAGCAATTCTGGTGGAACGTTTGTTGCCCAGTTCCCCTAGCAGGCTTTCATATAACTGCCAACTGATATTGGGGAGTAAAACTCGCTGTTCGGGGGGCGTTGATATTGTTAGCATTTTACTTGGTTTTAGAGCTTGATAATATTTTAGTTTATCCTTTTTTTTGCGAACCGCACAAAAAGTATCTGCCGACAGCTACGGTCATGCGCTACTCTAGTTAATAATAGACTGTGGTCATTAGTCCTTGTGGTATGAAGCTGCGATCGTTCTTTTCTTTCCTCATTGCTGGCGTCTTGGCACTCTTAGGCTTGAGTGCCGGTGGTTTTTACTGGCTGACAACTCAAACTCCCCTCAATTTACTCAACGGCGGGCCGACAACTACCCCGGCTGCGGCTGTGTTTGTCTCGAAACAAGCACCTTTGTTAGCTTCAATGCTGGTAAATCCCGATCGCCTCGAAGCATTGCGACAAGTTTTTGCCACTCCCGAAGAAAGAAGTCGATCGCACGCAGAATTTGAGCAAATCAAAAAAAGTTTCCTCGCCAATACAGGCTTGGATTACAGTCGAGATATCCAACCTTGGATAGGTGACGAAATTACCCTCGCCGTCACAACGCCCGATTTGGATGGCGACAGCAGCAACGGCAAAGAAACCGGGTTTTTGCTGGCAGTTTCCTCCCAAAATGTCGATCGCAGCCAACAATTTCTCGACTCCTACTGGCGAAAACAATCTCGAACTGAGAAAACAGTGCAGTCGGAACTCTATAAAGGCGTCCAACTAAATTACCAAAAATCACTTACAGCTAACAAAAAATCCGCTGCAACTTCGCCTTTCAACTCCTTTTCCCTGCCGAAGTCAACTTTGCCGCGTAGTTTCGCCACAGCGGCAATCGGCGGCAGTTCAAATTCGGGAAATAACCCCAGTTTTGTTTTATTTGCCAACAGTCCGACGGTGATTCGAGATGCAATTAATAACGTTGAAGCAGACAATCTAAATCTCAACAATACCCCGGAATATCAAAAAGCTTTGCAGCAACTAACTCAAGGCAGAATCGCTTTAGCATTTGTCAATCTCCCGCAATCAGCAACCGAGCAAAATCCCCACGTTTCTCTTAATTCTCTCGCAGTTGCTGTCGGAGTCAACCGACGAGGATTGGTGGCTCAAACTGCTTTAGTGACATCGCGAGAAAACACAGCTTCTCCCATACTCTCGGAACCTGTGCAAGCCTTGCAGTACATTCCCTCAGCGAGTCCTTTCGCGGTCGCCAGCACCGATTTAAGGAATTTTTGGGCGGATTTGTCATCGGCGGTGTCCACTAATGCAGAAGTCTCAAAATTAGTCGATCGAACTCTCGCAGATATTCAGCAAGTTTGGGGCGTCAACCTGCAGCAGGATATATTTGACTGGGTACAAGGAGAATATGCTTTAGCAGTGCTTCCGAATTTGTCAAATAGTGCTGACTGGATTTTTGTCGCCGAAAACTCTGCTGATTCCCAAAAGGCGATCGACAAACTCGATGAAATTGCCCGCAGCAAAGAATACAGCATCGGCAGCTTCACTCTCAGAAACCAGAAAATTACCGCTTGGACGCAGTTGACAACGAACCCAAATTATGGGAGACAAAATAAGAGAAAAAGTGCGATCGAAACCGAGGCAAAAGGAGTTCGAGCCACCGTCGGCAAATACGAAATTTTCACCACTTCAGTAGAAGCAATGGACGCAGCACTAGAAGCAGCAGAAACAGGCTCTTTAGTTGCCAATCAAGATTTTCAAACCAGCATTGAACCGCTACCGCCATCTAACGACGGCTATTTTTATTTAGACTGGCCCTCCAGCAGGTCAATTTGGGAAAAACAAATCCCGCTGTTGAGGTTAATTGAACTTTCGGCAAGACCATTGTTCGACCACTTGCGATCGCTCACCGTCACCAGTACGGGAGAGATCACAGGCATTCGCAAAGCTACTATATTTATGCGGCTCAATTAGTCAGAAGGAAGAAGGAAGAAGGAAGAAGGAAGAAGGAAGAAGGAAGAAGGAAGAAGGAAGAAGGAAGAAGGAAGAAGGAAACTATGGCCAATGCCCAATTCCCAATTCCCAATTCCCAATTCCCAATGCCCAATTCCCAATTCCCAATTCCCAATAACTAAGGACTAATAACTACTGACTCCTTCCCCTTTTTCGGTTGCCCAAAATAAGCTTGAAACACCTCTTTGGCGACCGGGGCCGCGGCAACAGAACCAAAACCGCCATTTTCCACAACCACGGCGATCGCAATTTCCGGCTTGTCAGCAGGCCCGAACCCCACATACAAAGAGTGATCGTTGTGTCCGATGACCTCCGAAGTCCCAGTTTTGCCCGCCGTCATCGGAATCGTACCGTCATTCATCCCCTGTCCCGTACCCTCGGCAACCACGGCGATCAGTCCTTCCTTAATCACCTGAATTGTCGAAGGTTTCATCCCAATCTTTACCCGTTGAGTCTCCGGTGTGCCGGTCATAGAAGTCAAAAGATGAGGCTTCACCCGATAGCCCCCATTAGCGATCGAACTCACCATCACCGCCGCCTCCAAAGGAGTCACCAAGACCAACCCCTGACCGATCGACATCGTTACCGTATCACCCGCATACCAAGGTTCTTTATAAATTTTCTCCTTCTCCTCCGGCGTCGGGATTTGACCGTGATCGCCGCCGCCTAGCCCCAAAAGATTCAAATCCGTATCCTTGCCAATTCCCAAGCGGTGTCCCCACTTAGAAATTTGCTCCGGCCCCGTACTCATCCCCACTTGATAAAAAAACGTATTGCTGCTGAAAGCCAAAGCCTCTCGAAAGCCTATATCGCCGTAACCGCCGCTGTGTTCGTTAAAATCAATTCCCCCCACAGTAATGTAAGACGAAGTACCGAGAATTGAGTCCGGCGAAAATTTGCCCGACTCCAAGCCCGCGACGGAAGTCACAATTTTAAACGTGCTGCCGGGGGGATAGCCTTGCATGGCCCGATTCAAAAATGGATTTTCCTGGTCTTGAAGAGTTTGCCACTCATCCTTAGTGATTTTTCGCGTAAACAGATTAGGGTCAAAAGTCGGGTGGCTGGCCAGAACTAATACCGCCCCGGTTTTGACATCCAGCGCCACTACTGCTCCCCGGCGGTTCCCCAGGGCTTTTTCGGCTGCTTTTTGCATGGACAAGTCTATGGTTAGCTGCACCGCCTCACCGGGTTTGGGCGGTGTCTCTCCCATCAGCCGCAATTCTTGATTTTGGGCATTGACCTCGATCAGCCGATCGCCCCAAACTCCCGCAATCTTCTTGTTAGAACTCGCTTCTATGCCCATTTGACCGACAATCATCCCCATCGGATATTCAGGATGAGCTTCCAAATCTGCTGCGGTAGCTTCGCCAATATATCCGAGAACGTGAGCCGCCAAACTGCCTTCGGGATAATAGCGGTTAGCTTCGGGCCGCACTTCCACTCCCCGGATTTGTCCCACCTGTTCTGCTAGTGGCACAAACACCTCTGGCGGCATCGCTTGCTTGATCCGCACCGGTCTGTAGGATAGAGGATCGACCTCTTTTATTTTTTGTAAAATTTCTTTTGCCGGGATTTTAACCAGCGGACTCAACTTTTCTGCTGTCGCTTTCCACTCTTCGGGCGTTTGTTCTTTCGGCCACAAATATACCGATCGAGCTAAATTGTTTGCAGCTAGCAACTTGCCTTTGCGATCGATAATGTGTCCGCGATTCGCCGGCATTGGCACTAGGCGAACGCGATTATTTTCGGCTCGTTCTCGGTTTTGCTTTCCTTGTATCAGTTGTAATTGCACCAGCCGACTAGCGTGCAGGCCCAGCAAACCTGTTGCCACCAGCATTAACATGATCGCCCGGTGTATCGGACGATCCTGTTTCTTAGGAGTTTCCCTCAGGGTTTTGTCAGAAGAGTGAAATGCTGAGATTGAATAAACTTGTCGTTGCATCATTCTATAGGTAGATGTCAAATCCTAGATTTTAGATTCCTGATTGTCAATTGTGAAGTATACATCATCAAACCGGGGACAATCGGGCCTTTACTCTTGGGGGAAGTGGAATAATTGATCATTAACTTTTGACTAATCACTAATAACTCATGACTGCTGACTAATCCCCCAAGCACCAAGAAATAGCCAGCAAAATCAAGGCTAGGCTCAGCCAATTAGGGAGGTGGAGCCAGCCGGATAGACCGATAGGTAACAATACCAAGGCCTGTGTCAATAGGGAACCGATCGCCAACAGCAAGGCTAGGAGTATCAAATTTATCATCTTGACACCGTACAATTTCGGATATGAGTCGATCGCCTGTGGCAGAAATCCGAGTGGCACAAGCGAGCGCGATCGTACAGGGATTGTCCTGATAGACATAAGGAAGAGAAGCCAGGAAGTTTTGAACTAATTTTAAAAAAATTATTCTTCCTCCAGAGTTAGGATGATAGGGGCTGCGATGGGTAAATTCTGAGTTGTGAATTTAAGTTGTGACCGAGGAGTATTGCCATGTTGTTTAATCAGCGAACCAATTTCAAAAACGGTGTGCTCTTGGCTGCGATCGCCGCGATCGTCGCCCTACCAGTTTTAGCAGACACAGCCAATTTCGGCACTTTAACTTTATCGCGAGGTTTTGCAGCCCCAACAGCAGTTTTGAGAGGTTCCACAGGCGGATCGTACTCTCTATCTGCCATAGCCAACGCCGATCGCCACAAAAACAAATGTTTGGGTTTTGCCACCCCAACTCCCGACCACATCATAGTCTTACAGGAAAACTTTTCAAAACTCACACTCCAAGTCAACAGCGGAGGCAAGGACACGACCTTACTCGTACAAGGCCCCGGTAATGCGGTGCGCTGCGGAGACGATATAGGTCAGAATAAAGATGCTGCCATACTTGATTCAGACTGGCAAGCAGGCTCTTACAGGATTTGGGTAGGTACTCTCGAACCCGGAGTCAAGTCTAACTATACAATCTCAGCACAGGAATAGAACGCAGCGGTGCTGTTGGATGGAGACAATAAAATATCATCAAATTCTCCCCCAATCTCGGACTTTCCCACGGTTTCACTCCGTAATATCCCCCAATCTCCCGATCGACCGCTCACTTCCCCCATCCAGTAAAATGTAAAATCGAAAGTGGCGTGTTTAACCAAAATAGGTAACTCCGAAAGTGCTAAAGACTCTTAGAGCTGACTTCAGTATAATTTTCGATCGCGACCCTGCCGCTCGCAACTGGCTGGAAGTTTTGTTTTGCTACCCCGGTCTTCAGGCCCTAGTGCTGCACCGCCTCGCACACTGGCTTTATGTGTTGGGACTTCCCTTCATCCCCCGCTTGATTTCCCACATTGCTCGCTTTTTGACCGGAATAGAAATCCACCCAGGGGCAACCATCGGCAAAAGCGTATTCATCGACCACGGTATGGGGGTTGTGATCGGCGAAACAGCGATTATCGGCGATTTTGCCCTAATTTACCAAGGTGTCACCCTCGGCGGCACAGGCAAACAAAGCGGCAAGCGTCACCCTACCGTCGGGGAAAACGTAGTTGTCGGTGCCGGCGCCAAGGTACTCGGCAATCTTCAAATTGGCAACAACGTTCGTATCGGCGCAGGTTCCGTCGTGCTTCGGGATGTACCATCTGACTGTACAGTGGTAGGGATTCCCGGCCGCATCGTCTATAGATCCGGAGTGCGCGTCAATCCCCTAGAACACGGCAGTTTGCCGGATTCGGAAGCTGTGGTAATTCGCTCTTTGCTCGATCGTATCGAATCCCTCGAACAGCAAGTAAAAAGTTTGCTTCCTCAAGCATCTGTCTCCTTAACTTCTGATCCTAATTCCCACAATTTCCACTCAGTATCAGAAGCTTTAAACCAAGCCAGCAATGTAGCCTTAGCCGAAAAAACACAGCTAGTTACAACCCCTAGCTGCAAGTTAAAAGATAAAGCAATTCAAGAATTTTTCGACGGCAGCGGCATCTAAAAAGAGTTTTGAGTGTTGAGTTTTTCCGTGGGAATTTTTCAAATTAAAACTTTCCTACTGACAACAGTCAACAGTCAACAGTTAACACTCAACTGACTTCAAGGATTAACCGATCGCACAGACCAATTTCCCTCACCGTCGCGCCGATAAAGCGATCGGTTTTGCGGTTC
This sequence comes from Microcoleus sp. S13_C5, assembly GCF_036700845.1. Classification (NCBI taxonomy): domain Bacteria; kingdom Bacillati; phylum Cyanobacteriota; class Cyanophyceae; order Oscillatoriales; family Microcoleaceae; genus Microcoleus; species Microcoleus sp. S13_C5. The sequence goes on along the minus strand of NZ_JAUBPR010000019.1, from coordinate 37,849 downwards.
CCCCCGCAACTCCAACAAATCCACTGTTTCCGGTTCCAACAACAGCAAGCAAAAATTAGGCAGCGGCTCGATCGCATTTGGGGAAGCAGAATCAAAAGCACTAGCCTCGGCTTTGTCATCCCCCGGATGCGGCCAAGCAAACTGTGATCTAGCCGCCTCAGAAAGCTCCTGCCAAGTTGTGCACCGCGATGAGCACAACTGGGCCTCTGGATAATCTGCCCCTACCAAAACTAGCTTTCCAGCAATCCGAAATTGTTCGCGAGTTTTGGGGAAATACCAGCAAATTTCCCCCCAAGGATAGAGATTAATCTCCTCTGCCTTTTGGCTACGAATATCTGTAATAAACTTTAACTGATTAGTATCTGCTAAAAAGCCTCGAAACACCACAGTGCGGTTGGCCGGACGCCCGGTAGCCCGAACAGTTGCTAGTTGCAAGTAGCGGGCAAAAGCAAGACTGCGGTTGCGGTGGAGCGCGCGAGCTAAGGGCGATCGCCAAAGTGCTAAAGACATAAAGGAAGGAAGAAGGAAGAAGGAAGAAGGAAGAAACAGTTATTCGTGAATTCTCTGTCATGCTATTGGTAATTTTATGTCAAATTCACTCTCAAAACTCAAAACTATTGAAACTCCCCACAGTGGCTACCACTGGGACGGCAGTTCCCGCCGCTTTTTTGAAGGCTGGTACTACCGAATAACATTACCGATTCACGGACAATCCTTTGCATTCATGTATTCCATCGAAGACCCCAGAGGCGGTCAACCTTACAGTGGCGGTGCAGCTCAAATTCTCGGCCCGAAAGATAGCTATTTGTGCCGCACCTTGCCCGATGTAAATAAGTTTTGGGCGCACCGAGAAGGCTTGGCTTTCGGACATTGGGGCAGAACAGATTTACAAATTAAACCCCAATATTTAGAGCCGCAAGTATTCGACAGCCGCGTCGAAGAAGGCTATCAAGCTACTGCTACTTTGAATCAAGGTTATTTGCACGATCCAGGAAGCGGCAGCCACTGTTTTTGGCAATACGAAATTCAACCTGTTTACGGCTGGGGCAACTCTGAGGAAATCCAGAAATCCACGGCGGGAATGGTATCTTTTCTACCCATATTTGAACCGGGATGGCAAATTTTAATGGCTCACGGTTTAGCCACGGGCTGGATCGATTGGAATGACCAACGCTACGAATTTAAAGATGCTCCCGCTTACAGCGAAAAAAACTGGGGCGGTGCTTTTCCGCAAAAGTGGTTTTGGGTTAATTGCAATTGTTTTCAAGGCGAAAGCGATTTAGCTTTAACTGCTGGCGGCGGCAAGCGGGGCGTGCTGTGGTGGATGGAATCTGTAGCAATGATTTGTCTGCATTACCGAGGCAAATTTTACGAATTTGTGCCTTGGAATTCACAAGTTAGTTGGACTATTGAACCTTGGGGAAGCTGGAAAATGCAGGCGAGAAACAGTCAGTTTGAAGTTGAGTTAATTGCCACTACAAACAGTCCTGGTACTTATCTGCGAGCTCCTACAGAAAAAGGTCTGGCTTTTTGCTGCCGGGATACGACGCACGGCGAATTGCGCTTGCAACTGCGAGAGTTGTTGGGGGGAAATGTGGAAAAAAATGGCAAGCAGCGTTCGAGAATTATCTTAGAGGCTCAAAGTTCTTTATCGGGTTTGGAAGTTGGAGGCGGGCCTTGGGATGAAGTTTGGCGATCGAATTAAGTCATTAGTCATTAGTCATTAGTCAGTAGTCAGTAGTCATTAGTCAGTTAATAGTTAACAGTAGTCAGACCAGCCACGATCAATTTACTCGGTTTGCAATTAGGCAAATTCTACCGCAGCCAGCGGTTACAAAAAACTTTCAAGGTGATTTTGGGAGTAATTTTATGTTTGAGTACAATCTTGATGCCGACGGCAATTGCTAGTGCTGCCGGTGATTTGTCTCGGCAACCTGTCACCGAAATTACTGTTAGTTTAGGTAACGAAGCTGGGGAACTCAAATTCTTTCCCAATCTGCTAGAATTTGAGTCGGGAAAGCGCTATAAATTAGTGCTAAAAAATCCCAGTTCGCAGAAACATTATTTTACTGCTAAAAACTTTGCTGATGCGAGTTGGACTCAAAAAGTTGAAGCGGGTAAGGTGGAAATTAAAGGAGCGATCCACGAATTGGAACTTAAACCGGGCGCTATGGCAGAATGGGTGTTTGTGCCGATGAAATCGGGAACCTACAACCTGCGCTGTACGGTAGCTGGACATACGGAAGCGGGGATGATTGGCAAAATTACGATCGCCTCTTAAATCCCAATCTCCGTTGCCTCGCCGGACATCCTATCAATTTCAGATTAATTACCGAAAATCGATCGAACTTTCGGCCCTCTAGACACTTTTCAAGTAGACTCTAGCGGAGCCATTGTCAGTCCAGCACGGCTCAATTGCATATGATAAAGTTCTGCTTGCTCTTGCGGACCAACCCAGACGGTGGCCTGGCCTTCGTGGTGGATTTGGTTGGCGAGTTTCCAAGCTTGATCGCTCGTCATCCCTGGAATGTATTTGGTCAAACATTCCACAACGTGCTGGAATGTGTTGAAATCGTCGTTGAGGACTATTACCCGATAGTTGGGATAAGGTTTGCGGGTAACTTGACTCGATCGAACGGGTGCTATGGTTGGTGAAGAGGTCATCGCGCGAACAGCCACTAAAACTACAAAATTCGTAAAATAGTTACCTCTAAAATTATAACACAATTTCAGATTTTTTTAACCCCTACTTGGTATTTTGATCCGCGTCGGGGTTTATTTTCACCACCGGGCCCGGCGTTAGACTTCTCCAGAAAGTCTTGTGGGGAGTAGGGGTTAGGCATCCTGCCCCCATTGACAGGCTTTTGAGGAGAAATCTCTTGCACCGCGCCGATTAAACTACAGTTAACACTCGATCGACCTCCGAAGTGTCGCCACCGTGAGAGTAGGCTTGCACCAGAAGTTGCTTTAAATCTTCAATCAGCGGATAGCGGGGGTTCGCTCCGGTACACTGATCGTCAAAAGCGTGATCGGCCATTTCCTCAACGCGAGCAAAAAAGAAATCATCACTCATTCCCTGACTGGCGATCGCCTCCTGAATCGTGCTAGGAATATCTACCTGACGCTTCAGATCTTCCACCGCTGCGATCAACTTCTCAACTTTTTCATCTTCTGTATCGCCACCCAAATTTAGATAGTCCGCAATTCGAGCATAACGCCACTTGCTGTTAGGATACTTGTTTTGAGAAAAAATCGCTTGTTTGAACGGAACATCCGTTGCATTGTAGCGAATTACGTGGGAAATCATCAGCGCATTTGCTAAACCGTGAGGGACGTGGCAAGTTGAACCTAATTGGTGAGCCATTGAGTGACAAACCCCCAGAAAAGAGTTAGCAAATGCCATCCCGGCCATCGTAGCAGCATAATGTACTTTCTCCCGCGCTTTCGGATCGTTAGCACCATTTTTGTAAGCGCTGGGCAGGTATTTAAACAGCAAACGAATCGCTTCTAAAGCCAAACCATTTGTATACTCAGAAGCCAACACAGAAACATAAGCTTCTAAAGCGTGGGTTAGCGCATCAATGCCACCGTAAGCAGTCAGTTTCCGGGGCATATTCAGTGTAAGTTCTGGATCGACGATCGCCATACTCGGAGTCAGAGCATAATCTGCAAGCGGATACTTAATCCCCGATCTTTCATCCGTAACAACCGCAAAAGGCGTGACTTCCGAACCCGTTCCCGAAGTAGTTGGAATTGCCACCATAATTGCCTTTGAGCCCAAAGGCGGCAGTTCGTATACCCGCTTGCGGATATCCATAAACCGCATCGCCAATCCTTCAAACTCAATTTCTGGATGCTCGTACATCAGCCACATTACTTTAGCAGCATCCATCGGCGAGCCACCACCAAAAGCAATAATCGCATCTGGATGGAAACTATTGCAGATTTCTAAACCTTTGCGAACAGTAGCAAGCGAAGGATCCGGTTCCACATCGTAAAATGTGTAGTGATCGATGCCGATTTCTTCCAAACTATCTGTGACTTCCTTCGTCAATCCCAATTCAAACAAAGGTTTATCCGTCACGATCAAAGCACGTTTCTTACCTGCAAGATCCCTCAAAGCTACAGGAAGACAACCCGACTTAAAATAAATCTTGGGAGGAATGCGGAACCACAGCATATTCTCGCGGCGTTCTGCTACGGTTTTGATATTGAGTAGATGATGGGGTGTCACGTTGACAGAAATGGAATTATCGCCCCAGCTACCGCAACCGAGGGTAAGAGAGGGATCGAGGCGGAAATTGTACAAATCGCCGATCGCACCTTGAGAAGAAGGCGTATTAATCAGCACCCGCGAAGTCTCTAGTTTGCTTTCAAAATAACGAATGTGGTTCTGATTGTGCGGAGCGGTGTAGAGTACAGAAGTATGTCCGTGCCCGCCAAAAATTATCAGCGCTTCGGCTTTTTCTACTGCTTCAGTAAAGTCCTTGGCGCGGTACATGGCGAGAATCGGCGAAAGTTTTTCACAAGCAAAGGGTTCTTCTTTACCTATCGCATCCACTTCTCCAATCAAAACCCTGATGTTTGACGGCACTACAAAATCCGCAATCTCCGCCACTTTTTGCACCGATTGTCCGACAATTTCGGCATTCAATCGACCATCAATTAAGATTACCTGCCGCACTTTTTCCCGTTCTTCTGCATTGAGGAAATAAGCACCGCGCTTGATAAATTCCAGTTGCACTGCATCGTACACCGCATCCACAACAACCACGGATTGTTCCGAAGCACAAATCGTGCCGTTGTCGAAAGTTTTGCTCAGCAAAATTGAGCTGACAGCCATTTGGATGTGGGCGGTTTCATCGATGATGGCGGGAGTATTTCCCGCGCCGACACCGAGGGAGGGATGTCCTGAAGAGTAGGCAGCTTTTACCATTCCCGGCCCGCCAGTTGCCAAAATTAGTTTGATATCGGGGTGCTGCATCAAAGCTTGGGAAAGCGGCACAGTTGGCTCGTCAATCCACCCAATAATATCCGGTGGTGCTCCTGCTGCTACAGCAGCATCGAGGATGATTTTTGCCGCCGCAGCCGTGCAGGATTTTGCCCGGGGATGGGGCGAAAATATAATGCCATTTCTCGTCTTGAGCACGATTAAAGACTTAAAGATGGTGGTGGAAGTCGGGTTAGTTACAGGAACGATTCCCGCCAGCAGTCCCACGGGTTCGGCAATGCGTTCGTAGCCAAAATGTCGATCGGACTCGATGATACCGCAAGTCTTGTCGTTTTTGTATTTGTTGTAAATCATTTCCGAGGCAAAATGATTTTTGATTGCTTTATCTTCGATGACTCCCATTCCCGATTCTTTGACTGCTGCTTTGGCTAAGGGAATGCGGGCGGCATTAGCGGCTAAAGCTGCTTGCTTGAATATGCGATCGACCTGTTCTTGAGTGTAGGTAGCAAATTCAGCTTGGGCTGCTTTCACTTTTTGAATGAGCACTTCTAATTCATCTACATTGGTAACTTTCATGTTTTTTCTCCTCGGGTGTTTTTCTAGATTTATTGCCTAAGTTTGTGAGGGGTATGGGAACCGCAGATTAACCGCAGATTAACGCAGATTGACGCAGATAATTTCAATATTGTTTGTGATTTTTGCACGAGGTATTTTAATTAATTATATACCGCTTGCTCCGATCGCATTTACCCCGCGACTGCGAAAAATATCAACTGTTTGTTGCACGAGCTCCGGTGAAGCTGGAGGTGTATCTTTGAGTTCGTAATCCAGTTTTAATTGTTCCCATTTGTATTCTCCCATTTTATAAAAGGGTAATACTTCGACTTTTTCCACATTGTTCAGATTGGCAATAAACTCGGCTAATTTTTCTACGTTTTCGAGGTCATCGGTGAGGTGAGGAACTAGAACGAATCGAATCCACGTCGGCTTATGAATTTCGCTGAGATATTTGGCCATTGCTAAAGTAGGCTCGATGGAAACGTTCGTGACTTTGTAATACAGTTCGGGAATGTAGGATTTGATGTCCAATAAAACCAGATCGGTCATTTCCAGAACCGGTTTAGCAACTTCTAAAAGACAGAACCCTGATGTGTCTAGGGCTGTATGCAAGCCCATTTGATGACAGCGGGTAAAGATTTCTCTGACAAAATCCGGTTGCATCAACGGTTCGCCGCCGCTGACGGTAACGCCTCCTTTCCGCAGGTATGATTTACATTTTGTAATTTGATCGATTAAATAATCGACGGTTACTTCTTTACCATCGTGGGAATTGCGACAGTCGGGATTGTGACAGTACAGACAGCGTAACGGACAGCCTTGGGTGAAGACGATAAACCGGATTCCTGGGCCGTCTACGGTGCCAAAGGTTTCGATTGAATGAATGCGACCAATTCCAGACATTTAATTTGCTGTTTGTTGGTTGGGATTTTGAGAGTATGGATGAGCGGGAGGGCGGTGTTAAGAATAGCCAGTAAGCTTTCAGATCTATCTTTTAGAGCCTCGGCTCGCTCCCCCTGGCATCCCCCTTAAGAAGGGGAAATTTGAGAGTTCCCGGTTCTCCCTTTCTTAAGGCTAGGGGGATGGAGCTTATTTGTTTAACAGCTTCTTCAGTCCCCCTCTGTTCGGATGAAAGTTTGACTCTTGAGCGGTTTCAACCGCCGAGTTTTTTCTGCTGGGATTTAGACACGTTCGTGGAAAGTCCGTTTAATCACATCTAATTGTTGTTCGCGGGTAAGTTTGATGAAATTAACCGCATAACCGGAGACGCGAATTGTTAGCTGGGGATAGTTTTCTGGATGTTCCATCGCATCTAGTAATGTTTGCCGATCGAGCGCGTTAACATTGATGTGATGGCCGCCATCGTGGAAGTAACCGTCTATAAGACTAACTAGGTTATTAGTCCGATCGCTCTCCATTCTGCCCAAGGCCTGCGGTAGAATCGAAAAAGTATTCGATATGCCATCTTGACAATCGCTGTAAGGCAGTTTCGCTACAGAAGATAAGGATGCGATCGCCCCGCAGGAATCTCGGCCGTGCATCGGATTAGCACCGGGCGCAAAGGGTTCGCCTGCTTTACGTCCGTCGGGAGTGCTACCAGTTTTTTTGCCGTACACTACGTTAGAGGTAATCGTGAGTACCGATTGAGTCGCTACAGCGCCGCGGTAGGTTTTGTGCTGGCGAATTTCGTTCATGAAGCTTTGCACGAGTTCGATGGCTAGACTGTCTACGCGATCGTCATTATTGCCGTATTTGGGATATTCTCCTTCGATCGAGTAATCTACGGCCAAACCTTCCTCGTTGCGAATCACCTTAACTTTCGCGTGTTTAATCGCCGATAGCGAGTCCGCCACCACTGACAATCCGGCAATCCCGCAGGCCATGGTCCGGTAAACATCGCGATCGTGCAATGCCATTTCCAGCCGTTCGTAGCAGTATTTGTCGTGCATATAGTGAATGACATTCAGCGTATTGATATACGTTTTTGCCAACCACGCCATCATTTCTTGGAACCGCGCTCTTACCTCGTCATAATCGAGATATTCGGTAGTAATCGGTGGGAACTGCGGCGCGATTTGGTCGCCGGACTTCTCATCTTTACCGCCGTTAATCGCATAGAGCAAAGTCTTAGCCAAGTTAACTCGCGCGCCGAAAAACTGCATTTGCTTGCCAATTCGCATCGCGGAGACACAACAGGCGATCGCGTAATCATCGCCGTATTGAGGACGCATCAAGTCGTCGTTTTCGTACTGAATCGAACTCGTCTCGCTGGATACCTTCGCACAGAATTGTTTGAAGTTTTCCGGCAAGTTTTCCGACCACAACACGGTGAGATTTGGTTCTGGTGCAGTACCGAGGTTTGAGAGAGTGTGCAAGAACCGGAAACTGTTACGAGTTACCAATGTTCTACCGTCATTGCTTGTACCGCCGATCGCCTCTGTTACCCAAGTTGGATCGCCAGAAAACAGAGCGTTATAGTCGGGAGTTCGCAAAAACCGCACCATGCGGAGTTTCATTACAAAATGGTCGATCAGTTCTTGCAATTCTTGTTCTGAACTCGCGCCACTTTGCAAATCGCGCTCGCAATAAATGTCTAAGAAGGTCGATACGCGGCCGAGAGACATCGCTGCCCCGTTTTGTTCTTTCACTGCTCCCAAGTAGCCAAAATACAGCCACTGGACAGCTTCTCCTGCGTTTGCCGCCGGACGGCTAATATCAAAGCCGTAGCTAGCAGCCATTTCTTTTAACTCAAACAATGCCCGAATTTGCTCAGATAACTCTTCGCGTAAACGAATTGTTCCCTCGTCCATCGCCTCTAGTTCGAGTGATTCTTGCTGTGTTTTTTTATCATCAATTAGGCGATCGACACCGTACAAAGCAACGCGGCGATAGTCACCGATGATCCGCCCGCGTCCATAGGCATCTGGCAAACCTGTGATGATACCAGAACGTCTCGCCAGACGCATCGAGCGCGTGTAAACATCGAATACACCATCGTTATGAGTTTTGCGATATTTCGTAAATATTTCTTCAGTTTGCCGATCGAGCTGATAGCCGTAAGCTTCTAAACCGGCCTTGACCACGCGAATTCCACCCAAGGGCATAATCGCGCGTTTCAAAGGTTTATCTGTTTGCAAACCTACTATTTGTTCTAAGTCGCGATCGATGTATCCTGCTGCATGAGCCGTAATGGATGTGGGAACTTTTGTATCAACATCCAATACACCTTTTTCGCGCTCTTGCTTCATTAGTTCCAGGACTTTGTGCCAAAGCTGCTGGGTTTTTTCTGTTGGTGCTGTGAGAAATTCTGCATTCCCTTCGTAGGGGGTGTAATTCTTTTGGATGAAGTCTCTAACGTTGACTTCCTTTGTCCAGTTGCCTTCAGTAAAGCCGTGCCATTGTACTAACATAGCTTGCTTTCACCTCAATCTTTTGTTAGCGATCGATCTTTTCTTCTTCGACCACTACATCTACTATATATTTAATTTCAATATTTTAACTACCCGGTTCGCTATTCGTTACAAAAATTGACTTGCTAATTCCCTGGAAAGAATTAAGATAGATAGTAGGCAGAACATCCTCGTGAATTGTTGAGGAAGCTCTGACCAAATGGGTTCCCGAACTAACACTTTGACAACCGAAATGTTGTTTAATGGCGGGTGGGTCGGAAACGCGCAATGAGATTTTTTTTCCGAAACCGCGAACACCCGAAGAAGATGAAGAAAAAGCAGAAAAAAAGTAGAAAAAGAGTTCGGATTGGATGCGGTAATTGTTATCGAAAGCAGAGCAATATTAATTGCTGATTAATAGAAGTAGGGTATTATGCAGATAAATGCACGAAATCAAAGCACTGCGAGCGATCCGGCTCACGATATTTGGAAAGAACAGCGTCATCCGCTCGATCGGATTTTTCGGCCTCGGTCCGTGGCTGTAATCGGCGCAACAGAGAGAGAAGGAAGCGTCGGACGTACTCTCCTGTGGAACTTGATTCGGAATCCGTTTGGCGGAACAGTTTTTCCAGTGAATCCGCAGCGCCGCAGCGTCTTGGGGCTCAAGTCTTATCCTGACATTGCTAGCGTCCCGGAAGTAGTGGATCTGGCGGTGATTGCTACGCCTGCTGCTGGGGTGCCGCAAGTGATCCGCGAATGTATCGCTGCTGGGGTGAAAGGGGCAATTATTGTTTCTGCTGGCTTTAAAGAGATTGGTGCGGCTGGGGAGGCTTTAGAACAGCAAGTTATCGCCCAAGCGCGTCTGGGCGGAATGCGGATTATCGGCCCAAATTGCCTCGGCGTGATGAATCCTGTGCTTGGGCTCAATGCTACTTTTGCAAGTACGATCGCCCGTCCGGGTAATGTCGCCTTCATCAGTCAAAGCGGCGCCCTCTGTACTTCGATTCTCGACTGGAGTTTGGGGGAAAATGTCGGTTTTAGCGCCTTTGTGTCGATCGGCTCTATGCTCGATGTCGGTTGGGGCGATCTGATCGAGTATTTCGGGGACGATCCCCATACTCACAGTATCGTTTTGTACATGGAATCTATGGGTGATGCTCGTTCGTTCCTGTCCGCCGCCCGCCCAGTGGCGATCGACAAACCGATCATCATTCTCAAGGTAGGACGTACCGCCGCCGCCGCCCAAGCCGCCGCTTCCCATACGGGAGCTTTGACCGGCAGCGATGACGTGCTTAACGCTGCTTTCCGCCGCTGTGGCGCGTTGCGGGTACATACGATTTCCGATTTGTTCGACATGGCAGAAATTCTGGCCAAGCAACCGCGACCGCAGGGCAACCGCCTGTCGATCGTCACCAATGCAGGAGGCCCGGGGGCGATCGCCACTGATGCCTTAATTAGCGACGGCGGTGCCCTGGCAGATTTGGCACCGGAGACGGTGCAGCAGCTTGATGAGTTTTTGCCGCCTCAGTGGAGTCATCACAACCCGATCGATATTTTGGGCGATGCTAGTAGCGATCGTTACGCCAAAACCCTAGAAGTGGTCGCTCCCGATCCCAATAGTGACGGATTGCTGGTCATCCTGACGCCACAAGCGATGACAAATCCCACCCAAACCGCAGAAAAACTCAAGTCTTACAGCAAACTCGGAAAGCCCTTATTAGCAAGCTGGATGGGCGGTGTGGAAGTGTCAGCGGGAACGCAAATTCTCAATCAGGCAAATATTCCGACTTTCCCCTATCCCGATACCGCCGTCAGGTTATTCAACTATATGTGGCGGTACACGTACAACCTGCGCGCTATCTACGAAACGCCTTCTCTCCCCGCTGATTGCGAAATCGAGACTTCCGGGTGTGCGACTGCTGCGAAGATTTTGACTGCAGCCCGCCAAAACAATCGCACTCTATTAACAGAGTACGAATCAAAACAGTTGCTGGCAGCTTACGGCATTCCCACCGTAGCGACAGAAATTGCAGCGAGTGCGGCCGAAGCTGTGGAAATTGCCGATCGCCTCGGTTATCCAGTGGTGCTAAAACTCCATTCTGAGACGATTACTCACAAAACCGATGTGGGGGGCGTAAAACTAAATTTAGGCGATGCTAAGGCTGTAATTAGTGCCTTTGAGGCGATCGCCCAGCGGGTACGGGCGATCGATCCGGCAGCGTTTCTCGGCGTGACAGTGCAGCCGATGGTGCATTTGGAAGGCTATGAACTAATTTTGGGTAGCAGTATCGACCCACAATTTGGGCCGGTGATGCTGTTTGGTTCCGGCGGACAATTAGTGGAAGTCTTTCAAGATCGATCGCTAGCACTTCCGCCTTTAAATACCACCCTAGCGCGGCGGATGATGGAGCAAACGCGCATCTATAAAGCTTTGCAAGGAGTGCGCGGTCGATCGGCAATTGACCTGGTACAACTCGAACAGTTATTAGTTCGTTTCAGTCAACTGATTGTAGAGCAACCTCAAATTGCCGAGATTGATATTAATCCGCTGCTGGTTTCTCCTGAAGGTGCGATCGCTCTTGATGCCCGCGTTCTTCTCCAAACAACGGAAAACTCAATTTCTCCCGCGATTCGCCCCTATCCTACGCAATACGTTCAAACATGGTCAACGGAGGGCGATCGTCCCATCATGATCCGTCCGATTCGCCCAGAAGATGAGCCGCTGATGGTGCTGTTCCACCAAGAACTTTCCGAAGAGAGCGTGTATTTGCGCTACGCTCACATGGTAAAGTTAAAGCACCGCATCGCTCACGAACGTTTGACCCGGATTTGTTTTATTGACTACGATCGGGAAATGGTTTTAGTAGCCGATGGTCAAGACCCGGAAACCTCAGAACACCGGATTTTGGGAGTAGCGCGTCTGAGCAAACTCCACGGCACAAACCAAGCCGAATTTGCCCTGATCGTTAGCGATAGCTATCAGCAGCGCGGTTTGGGAACAGAATTATTGAGGCGGATGCTGCAAATTGGTCAAGAAGAGAAATTAGAGGCGATCGTTGGCTACATTCTCAATAGCAACTACAAGATGCAGAGCCTCTGTAAAAAACTAGGATTTGAACTCCAACCAGACCGAGGCGAAGGAATGTTGAAAGCTGTTTTTGTCTGCTAATAGCAAGTTTTGTTAAATAATTCTCATTCATCACAACTTTAGTCCTCACTACAAACCTATAAAGTTTGTAGTGAGGACTAAAGTCCTCAAACTCAGATGCTACTAAGCCGCAGCCAAATTTGCTGCTGCGAAATCCCAGTTAGCTAAATTATCCAAGAAATTAGTAATGTAGTCGGGACGGCGGTTTTGGAAATCCAAATAATAAGCGTGTTCCCACACATCCAAAGTCAGCAACGGAGTTTGGCCGTGTGCTACCGGGGTGTCAGCGTTAGCTGTTTTGGTGACTTTCAAAGTGCCGTTGTCCACAACCAGCCAAGCCCAGCCACTACCGAACTGAGTTGTCGCAGCAGTCTTGAATTCTTCTTTAAATTTGTCGAAGCTGCCGAAGTCGGCGTTAATTTTGTCAGCTAAAGCTCCTGTCGGAGTGCCGCCGCCGCCCGGTTTGAGGGAATTCCAGAAAAAATTGTGGTTCCAAACTTGACCTGCATTGTTAAAAATGCCTGCTTTGGATGGGTCTTTAGCAGATTCCTTGACAATTTCTTCAAGGGATTTGCTCGCCATTTCAGTTCCTTCAATCAGTTTATTCAGATTGGTGACGTAAGCAGCGTGGTGCTTGTCGTGGTGGAACGAAAACGTGTTGGCCGACATATGAGCTGGTTCTAGGGCGTCAGCGGCGAAGGGTAATGGTGCGAGTTCAAATGCCATTGTGTTCAATCCTCTCTGGATTACTTTTGGTTTTTGGGCTAACTTTCCGGCTTTTGTATGATTAAAGCCGAGAGTCACTAGCTTGAGTTTATCAAGCTGTGGTAAATAATTCTTTACAATTTTCCTATTTTATAGCAGTTGCAGCATTTCAGCATTCAGACTTCTATTTTTTAGATATCAAAGCTACTTATTGCAGGCTTCCGCTAGCATAAACTCTCACTAAATGTCAAGCCACCTAGGAGGCAAATAAAAGTGTGTGTGAAATTGTCAACCGATCAAAATTTTATGAGACTGATAAATAGATTAAACCTGTAAATTGTCAAAGATTAACCTAAGTTCAATTAAGCTGTAAGAAAGTCAAACAAGTTGCAGGAGCTGTCAATGGAAAAGCGTTTAAACAACTCGTCCAGTAACCCCGCTCAATGGTTGAATCTGCAATTAATCGTCACCGCTCTGGAAACAGTCCAAGACTTAATTGTAATTTCCCTATGTATTGGTTTGTTTTGTTTCATGGTGCTAGAACTGCGAGAAATGTTCTTCTCGCTGCTACCTCCTTTGAATTTCCAGCAAGTCACTGCCGATATTTTATTTCTATTAGTTTTAGTGGAATTATTTCGGTTGCTAATTATTTACTTGCAAGAACAAAGAGTTTCGATCGGCGTAGCTGTGGAAGTTTGTATTGTATCAGTTTTGCGAGAAGTGATAGTGCGGGGAGTGCTGGAAACTCCCTGGGTTCAAATATTATCAACAGGCGCATTTTTGCTGGTTTTGGGAGTGTTGTTGGTAGTCCGAGTTTGGTTGCCGCCAACCTTCGAGGGAATTGACCCGGAACGCCGCATGGCTAGCAGAAAGAGAAATCTATCAGAGCCTGAATCTTCTTCCGAGCCTGTTGCAGTCAATAGCAAGTTTAATTCTCACTGAGATTTAAGATTTTAGATAAAACTCGGCGCTAGGAACCGCTCCTACACAAACTTTCGTCCTAGCTCTTAGAAACTAAAGAATAAAGAGGGTATTAAAGGGGGATTGGGTATTACCAGGCATCTTCGTAAAATAACCCAGATAACGTTTGTAGTGAGTACGACCGTCCTCACTACAAACCTATTTGATTGAGGTTATGCGATCGCACATCTTACCCGTTAGCCTGCAATTCCCCCAAACGAGCCAACACTTCTTTTGAGTGAATCGCCGGATTAATCTTCACAAAAGTTTCCCGCAAAATTCCTTCAGGGTCAATAATGAAACTGTGCCGCGCCGAGATAAAACTCATCCAAGAACCGTAAGCTTTACTCACTTTACCGTCGGTATCAGCTAACAGCGGAAATTTCAAACCTTCTGAATCGCAAAATTCCGCGTGAGAGTTGACATCATCAGCGCTAATACCGATAATTTGAGTATTCTTTGCCAAGTATTTCGGCAAGTCTTGCTGAAATCGACGTGCTTCGATCGTACAACCCGATGTAAAGTCTTTCGGATAAAAATAGACTACCAGCCACTTACCGCGATAATCGGACAGGGACACTTGTCCGTCGCCGCTGTTTGTTGGCAAACTAAAATCAGGTGCGGCTTCATTCAGCGCCGGAAGCTTGCCACCGAGGGCAAATGCAGGTGTGGCAAAATTGAAACTTAGAAAAACTAGACAAATTGCCAATAAAGTGCTAAAAAAATTGCGGCGAGACATCATAAATTTAGAAGTAGAACTGTACTTAACACAAGTTTACAGTTTTCTGATTAAATGGGTAGGGGCAATTCGCGGATTGCTTCTAAAACCGCAATATCACTCACTCAAATAGCAATTTATCCATGAGCGCTCCACTCCCATTAACAGGCAAAGCTATAGTAGTCCAGGTAATTAACGGTCAACCCGTTACGATCGAAGTCGATGGCACTAATGCCCCTATTACCGCTGGCAATTTTGTTGACTTAGTTGAACGCGGCATTTACGACGGGGTGATGTTTCACCGAGTTGTGCGCCAGCCAGATCCTTTTGTGGTGCAAGGAGGCGATCCGCGCAGCAAAGATCCTACAATTCCAGCAAGTCAATTGGGAACGGGTAATTTTATTGACCCGGATACCAATCAGGCGCGTTTTATTCCTTTGGAAATTAAGCCGCAAGGGGCCGCGCAACCTGTTTACAACCAAGTTGTAACCCAGACGCCGCAGTTGCAGCATACTCGCGGGGCTGTGGCCATGGCTCGTTCTAATGCTTTGAATTCTGCTTCTTCGCAGTTTTATTTTGCTTTGGATGATTTGCCCTTTTTGGATGGTAATTATGCTGTTTTTGGCAACGTTATTCAAGGTTTTGAAACGGTTAATGCCGTGCAACAGGGCGATCGCATTTCGACTGCAAAAGTCGTTCAAGGAATCGTCCCCAGTCGGGTTTCTAGCATCATTACCGATGTTAATGTACTCAACGATTTAATTAATAGTACCAATTTCGTAAATCTATCTTTGGGAGCCCTCAGACTGTCAAACACCCCCAACAACTATCAAGTCACTTCCCAAGACTCTCAGCAAAATCCCAGCGGTGTAGTGGGAGGTAGCGCAAACGATCGCATCGTCGGTTCACCGACTGATGATGCAATTAATGGCAGCCAAGGCAACGATACCCTCACGGGCGAAGCGGGTGACGACTTTCTCAGAGGCGGCAAAGGTAACGACTTCATTAGCGGCGGTGTTGGCAACGATATTCTGATTGGCAATTTCGGTGACGATACTCTCAATGGCGATGCTGGTAACGACTTTTTGCGAGGCGGTCAAGGGAATGATATCTTAATCGGTGGCGATGGTAATGATATTTTGATTGGAGATACAGGCAACAATACTCTCACAGGAGGTAGTGGTGCAGATACTTTTGTTTTGCTCGGAGTAGATCCTGCTTCTCTTCCTTTTATTACCCTACCCCCTACAAGTCATACAATAGTTGATTTTCGACCAGAGGAAGGCGATCGCATTGCTTTGACAGGAAAATTATCCGATACTACATTCACTCAATCGGGCAGCAATACTGTCATTAACTTGGCAGGGGCTTCTACTGTCGTACAAAATTCTACTGTCGCCTCTGTTCAAAATGCAGCCTTTGCAATTCCTTTATCTACGATTCTTCGTCCTAACGATCTACCAACTGGCGATGCAGCCTTGAGAATTGGCTAACTTTAAATATAGGTGTAGGGTGCTTATGGCGCACCTTACAAATTCCCTAATTCCGCCTTCCCAATTCCCCAATTCTCCAATTTCCAATTCCCAATTGCCAAATTCAACTAACACCATAGCTTTGTAATTTGAGAAACTGCCTCTTGATAAGAATCCATTCTCCCCTGTAGCTTAAAAAGCCCTGCCGCCTTCTGAAAATCCTCAAATGCTCCATGAACTTCTCTCAATTTATATCTAGTCAATCCTCGGTTAAAGTAAGCTTTAGCAAAATCGCGATCGAGGCGAATTGCTGACTCAAAATCAGCTAGTGCTGCCAGGGAATTCTCCATTTGCAGGCGGATAGCACCTCGGTTAAAGTAAGCTTGGGCTAAATTTGGGTTGAGCAGCAGTGCCGAGTTGTAATCTGCGATCGCCGCAGTATAATCTTTTAAACGAGTCAGCATAAACCCCCGATTGCTGTAATACTTGGCTCGGTAAGGATTGAGTTCTATGGCTGTAGTTAAATCTTCGATCGCCGATTGCTTGTAGCCTAATTTGTAGCGAGCCACACCGCGATCATTGTAAGCTGACGCGAATTGCGGATTAATGTTAATTGTGGCAGTAAAATTTTTAATAGCGCCGTGCAAGTCTTGTTGTTCGAGATTTTTTAAACCCTGAGTGTAAAACTTTTTGGTACTAACTTTTAAATTTGCCTCTTGTCGGGATTCAGCTTGCTCACCCGAAAATACGCCGGCAATATTAGTGAATCCCAAAGATTCGATCGAATTGAAAATAGTTGTGACAACTAATTGGGTTGGGAGAAGGGGGATAGTAGGCATGGGAGGAGTGGTGTTCAACGGTATGCTCTTATTTTCCTCCATACTTCAGCTACTGACAGTGATATCCGTAGTGTCAGGAACGTGATAAGTTTGATGAGATTGGGTGATGCTGCAGCTTGAGTTGTGTGAGGAGGGTTAGCCTTAGTTAGTGATGCCGATCGCAATTCAGAAAAAAGGCGTCTACAACCCTTTAAAAATAAGGTTTTCAGGCGAGCTGGGCGGTTTCTTTCTTCCCATATTGAGCAGTTCCTACCCGGATTGTTTGCAGATATGCCGCTGGAGGAGCGAGCGCAACTGCCCACCGCAAGTATTACTTTGTAGCGATATTCTGTCGGTAAATCGCGATCGAACTTGCGGTTATCTTATACCAGGTTTTTAGGAAAACAATTAGTTTGGCAGCGAGGCATTTGTGAATCAACCGGGTTTCTAGCTCAAAGCGCGTCTAACACAACCTGAGTTAAGTTTGTGCCTGCACCAACCCTGATTAACCTTTCACTACACTAATATTTTTGAGTAATCTTGCTGAGGAAAGTTGCAGATTATTTGCTATGCTTTGATTAGAGATCAATAATTTATGACGCAAATTAGTGTCAATGAAAAGAGTTATGAGGTTGAAAACTTTCTTCGCCGCAGTGTTGGCGATCGTCCTGTTCACTCTCTACTTAACTCCTCCTGTGATGGCCGCGAATGGGGAGGATTTGAGTCACCTATTAAAAGATAATTGGTGCGTCAGCTTTCTGTGGAAGCAATGCGATTTGAGCGCTGTCGATTTGCGGGGCGCTAATCTCCAAGAAGCCAATTTGTCCGGCGCTAATTTGTCCGGCGCTAATTTGTCCGGTGCTAACTTAAAAAATGCTGATCTTTCAGACGCAGACCTCACGGGCGCTAATTTAGCAAATGCTGATATTTTAGGCACGGATCTCAGTCGAGCCAATTTGACCGAAGCTAATTTCAACGGCACGAAGTTGTGGGATGCTAATCTGACTTTGGCAAATCTGAGCCGCGCCAATTTACAAGATGCTAATGTCTTAGATTCTCGACTTTGGGGAAGCAATCTCACGGAAGCTAATTTAACGGAGGCGACGCTGCACGGTGCTGACTTGCAATATGCTAATTTGGCCGACAGTAATTTGACAGGTGCTGATTTGCATAGCTTCTTTTTCCGAGGTTCCAAACAAATAACCAATTTGAGCAATGCTAATTTAGAAGGCGCTATTTTAACTGGCGCAAATCTCAGAGGTGCGGTGCTGGCAGGGGCAATAATGCCAGACGGCTCTATTAATGAAGAAATTGGCTTTAATTTAAAGTAAAGTTAAATTAAAGTCTGTTTGAATAATTTCCACAACAGGCTTTCGAACCGATTTCGCAGTCAATGAATTATCTGGTGCAATAGGATGCGCCCGTTGCCAACCGCTTGTTGAGGATGCTGTCAAGATATCAATTTAAACCAGGGTGCGATCGACCTTTTAACTCCCAAGCTGCGCCCGTTGCCAACAGCTTGTTGAGGATGCTGTCAAGATATTAATTTAAACCAGGGTGCGATCAACCTTTTAACTCCCAACCAGTAAATATCGATAAAATTTTAAATCTCAAACCGAACCTGCGCGCATCTGTTACAATTTTCAACAAAGCCAGAACAGCCCCGAACCTGAAGTCGCCTGCCTAGGGATACCAGCCCCCGACAGGAGTCGTGAAGAGCAAAAATATTAGATATTTAGTTTAAACTCCCAGATTCATCTGTAGAGTCCATCTAAAATCTAAAATCGATGAGCTGTGGAGTCAATCTAAAATCTAATAATCTAAAATCTAAAATCTAAAATCGATGGGCTGTGAGTCAATCTAAAATCTAAAATCTAAAATCTAAAATCGACTGATGGAAACCTTGCAAACCCAACTTTACGAACTCGCACAATTTGCTAATAATTTAGTAAATACTCAACTGACAAACCTCAGTTTAGTCAGCGTCGGAGTCATCTTTCTGGCAGGGTTGCTAACGAGCTTAACGCCCTGTATGCTTTCAATGTTGCCGATCACGATCGGCTACATCGGTGGATACGAAGCAAAAAGTCGCCTGCAAGCTGCCGCCCAGTCTGCGTGGTTTTCCCTCGGATTAGCCACCACCCTTGCGGGTTTAGGTATTGTAGCATCATTTGCCGGACAAGTTTACGGCAAAATTGGCCTGGGTTTGCCGATTCTTGTCAGCATTATTGCTATTCTAATGGGGCTGAATTTACTCGAAGCTTTACCCTTACAAATGCCGTCTTTCGACGCTGTTGGGTGGGTGCCGAAAGATTTGCCGGCGGGCGTGCGATCGTACTTATTGGGCTTAACTTTTGGTTTAGTAGCCTCTCCCTGCAGCACTCCGGTTTTAGCTACCCTCTTAGCTTGGGTTTCCAAAACGGGAGATACAGTTTTAGGTGGTGTGTTGCTGCTGTTTTACGCTGCTGGCTACGTCGCTCCGCTGATTATAGCAGGTACTTTTACTGCTAGCATTAAAAAGTTGTTAGAATTGCGTCGGTGGTCGAGTTGGATTACGCCTGCTAGTGGCGTTTTGCTAGTAGGATTTGGAGTTTTCTCTCTGCTTTCCCGCATCCTTCCCGCTTAAGTTTAGTAGTAAGGACTTCCGTCTTTATTTAAAGATATAGCAATCTCTACTGCATGGGTAAATTAAGTTTTTTTTAACCAACCGCGAAGACGCGAATAACACCAAGGAACAAAGAAAAGAGAAAGAATTCAAAATTGATTGAGACTTGATCGATAAAAATAATAATATTTTATTCATTTTGGGTTTTTCCCTCCTCTTTCTTCTTTCTCCCTTCTTCCATCCGTTACATCCGTTAGAAAATCCGTTGCCGAACTTCCTCCATAATTACCAATGACATCAAAAGAAGTATTTCTATCAAAACTCTCAAACTGGGCGACTGCCCCTCAAAGGTTTTTCAAGCGAGAAATCTTGCCGATGCTCGCAGATTTGCGGCTGGCAATTATCTTGCTGCTGACGATCGCATTTTTCAGCATTTCCGGCACCGTCATCGAACAAGGCCAATCAGTACCCTTTTACCAATCTAACTATCCAGAACACCCCGCTTTGTTCGGCTTCCTAACTTGGAAAGTTGTGCTAATTGCAGGACTTGACCACGTATACCGCACTTGGTGGTTTTTGTCAATCCTAATTTTGTTCGGCAGCAGCTTAACAGCTTGTACATTTACCCGACAATTTCCAGCATTAAAAGCCGCCCGCCGCTGGAAATTTTATGAAGAACCAAAGCAGTTTGAAAAATTAGCTCTCAGTGCGGAATTAGAAACAGTCGCTTTAAGTTCCTTAGAACCACTTTTGCAGCAAAAAAACTACCGCATATTTCGAGAAAGCGAAAAAGTTTATGCTCGCAAGGGAATAATTGGCAAAATCGGGCCGATTATTGTTCACGCCAGTATGCTAATTATTTTAGCTGGGTCGATATGGGGCGCAATGACGGGATTTCTCGGTCAAGAAATTGTTCCCAGCGGCGAAACATTTCAGGTGCAGAATATCCTGGATGCGGGGCCTTGGGCTGGGCCGCAAATACCGAAGGATTGGTCGATGCGAGTTAATCGGTTCTGGATTGATTATACTCCCGAGGGCGGAATCGACCAATTTTACTCTGACCTGTCAGTTTTGGACAAAACAGGCCAAGAGGTCGAGCGCAAAACCATTCACGTTAACGAGCCCCTCAGATACCGGGGAGTCACATTTTATCAAGCAGATTGGGCAATAGCCGCCGTGCGAGTTCGCCTCAACAAAAGCCCCGTTTTACAATTGCCAATGGCTCAGTTAGACACCCAAGGCAAAGGCCGAATTTGGGGAGCTTGGATTCCGACAAAACCCGATTTGAGTGCAGGAGTTTCTCTGCTAGCAAAAGACTTGCAAGGAACGATGTTAGTGTACGGTACGGATGGCAAATTGTTAACTACAGTTCGCGCAGGCACGGCGGTAGAAGTTAACGGAGTTATGCTGACAATTGACGAAGTTGTAGGCAGTACGGGATTGCAAATTAAGGCCGATCCGGGTATTCCGATCGTTTATACTGGCTTCGGGTTGCTGATGCTCAGTGTGCTGATGAGCTATCTGTCTCACTCGCAGATTTGGGCTTTGGAAACCAACGGCAAACTCTACGTCGGCGGGCGCACTAATCGCGCTCAGGTGAGTTTTGAAAGAGAAGTTGTAGAGATTTTGGACAAGTTGGCAGAATCGAAAACAGCAGAAGAAAAAAGTGCGATTGCCCCGACTTCTGTTGCAAGTCAAAGCTAACCGTAGGGTGCGCTAGCCGCACCTTACGCCAAGGATAAATATCAAAAAGATTAGTTGAGTTTGTAGCGTGCGCGTTGCCAAATATGTCGAGGTGGTTAATGTGAAGCTGAGAAAAACCATACAACCGCTATTTCACGTTCAGATTTTTCAAATTTCAAGTAATGAAAATTGCTATACGGAGGTTTTCGTTTCAAAATCAAAAACCTGAAACGCCAGTCAACAGGTACTCTCCGGTGGGCGACAAACTCAACCGATTCCCAGTGTACACCCTACAAACTACGAGATTTTAAGCGTGTGAACGACTTTTTGACTGTCTTGAGAGGGCTGCCCTGACGCACCCTACAATTAGTTACTAATTTTATTAACAATCCTATTTCTTAAAACTATTGTGGGGTGCGCTTCGACGCCGCCCCACAATTAAATCTCACTGCCACAACAGCTTAATACCTACCCTACTTCTGGTGCGACACCTCAATCACTGTGTGGACGTTCCCCCGTGGCGAAAAATCGCCCTTAATCGTCGCTTCCAGGGGCGCGCAAGCCGCCACAAAATCGTCTAAAATTTGATTTATCGATTCTTCGTGAGATATGTAGCGATCGCGATAACTGTTAACGTACAGTTTCAGCGCCTTTAACTCTACCACCCGCTCGTCTGGCACGTAAGTAACGTGAATTGTCGCAAAATCGGGATAGCCAGAAAACGGACACTTGCAAGTAAACTCCGGCAACGTAATGTTAATCGAGTAGCGCCGCCCGACTCGCGGATTCGGGAAAGTAATTAACTCCCCTTCCAAAATCTGGCGTTCGCCGTATTTCATTTCCTCGGTGCTTGACTTTTGCGACATAGTTTGTTCCGGTGCGTAGTTGTTCATAGCGATTGAGTAAAAACTTGTAACATTAAATTAAATTTACGTTCAATATCTGTAACAAATATCTTGACGAATTGTGTTGCGATCGATCTAATTGCAAATACTCTCAGGCTAAACTAAAACAAGCTCACCCTCGCCATCTACAATTATGCAAAATACTACCTTATCTGACAATACTTCCCCTGAAAACTCAAATAGTTACTCTCCATCGGTACCGATTTCCCTCTATCGAGAAGTCACGGCAGAGCTGCAAGCAGCCCAAGCGATGGTGGACTCCCTCAAAACCCACAATCAGCAATTAGTCCAACAAAATCAACAACTGCGGCGAGAAGTAGAAACAGTAGTTCAGGTATCCCAACAGTTACAGCAAATAGTCAACTCGGCTCAGAGTATCACCCAGACAGGGATGCCTCAAATGCCGTCAGTCAAATTCAATTTCAGCGTTCAACCTCCGCCCCCACCACCTGCAACCTCGCAGACTAACTCTGGCATACCTCAACCACCTCAGACAGTGGCTTTCCCCTTCCCCCTACCGGAACCGGACCCAACAGCCGCCTCTATGCCGCAGCCATTTCCCGAAAAATTATTTACAGAGGTGCCGGAAACTCCTTACCGTGTGCGATCTCAAATCAAAAAAACCTCAGACTTAAGCGGATTGTGGTTGGCGATCGCGATTTTTCTGATTGTGATTGCAGCTTTCGGTGCAGGTTATTTAGTTGTCCGCCCTTTATTAATGAAAAAGTAAATTCCAACAAGAATCCCACGGTTCGATCCGTGGGATTTTAAACAAAACCTAGCATAAATTGTTCAAAGTTACGCTAATTGGCCATCATCCTCTGGCGGCACTCGTTTCTACTGAACGAGGGGCATACTGCTCTTCACAAGCAGAACCTACGATGCCCACTCCTGGCTCGAAACCGCGCGTGAACTCAGTGAGTTTTACCTGTTTAGCTTCCAAAGCTGTCTGTAGCACCTTCATGGCTCGGTGAGGGTCGCCGGCTCCGCAGAAAAATAAGTCTGCAGCAAAATAACCGTGTTCAGGCCAAGTATGGATTGCTATATGAGACTCTGCCAAAGTAGCAGTAGCTGTCACTCCGTGAGGACTAAACTGGTGTACGCACAAATCGATGAGAGTAGCTCCTCCGGCTTCGATCGCATCGAGAATAGCGCGGCGGATACGTTCAGGATCGTTGAGCAAGTCTCCAGGAGACTGCCAAGCATCAGCGACCAGATGGGTTCCCAATTGTTTCATTCTGCGGGGTTTTACCTCTATTGATGTTAAGTCTCAAACCTTTTAACGTTAGCACGATGTCAAAAATTTTGCAAGTATGTTTCACAAATAAAAATAAAGATTAGGAGAAATACTCACCACGAAGCGCTGGCTGTATGGTGGGGTCAAACTGTCTCACAGGCAGATGCCACTAATGGAATTCGTATTATTTCAGTGCTGCCTTGTTCTTCTCAAACCACCTTTTTTGATTAAAGCGATCTCTGGTTTCCATGGGCTAAAAAAACCAAAGCTCGATCGTTCCGGCTGCGGCGGAATTTATATGATATCCAAATGCCACAGATGGACGGCTATGCTCTCATGCGTAAAATTCGCCAGATCCTAGACGATCGCCCGGCGGGCCGATTCCAGCGCTCGCTCTGGCACCCTATGCTGGAGAAGTTGACCAGCAACCGGCGCCGCTGGGTTTCTGGCGTCACCTACCTAAACCCGCTCGGTCAGCAGAGATAATGAAGATCGTTTCCCGTTTCTGTGGGCTCAATGGAAAGACAACCGCATGATCGAGCAGTATCAACTCGTTGAACAGATTTTTGCAGGAAATAGCGAGATGGCGATGCTGATGCGATCGCACGACTGGTCGCTTTCCGCCCTTGGTGCCGTTGAAACCTGGCCGCAAAGCTTGAAAACCGCGATTCGGATCGTCTTAGGCTCTCGCTACCCCATGTTCGTTTGGTGGGGACAGCAGATGACCAAGTTTTATAACGATGCTTACATTCCTATTCTCGGCAAACGACATCCGCAAGCACTAGGTCAGCCTGCCTCACGGGTATGGGCTGAAATCTGGGACACCCTAGGGCCGCAAGCAGAAGCGGTTTTGAACCAGGGACAATCGACGTGGAATCAAGAATTGCTTCTGGTAATGGACCGCAACGGGTATACAGAGGAAACCTACTTTACCTTTTCCTACAGTCCGGTGGCGAATGATGATGGCCCAGTGGGGGGCATTTTCTGCGCCTGTAGCGAGGACACTCAGCGCGTGTTGAGCGATCGCCGCTTGGCAACGCTGCGCGAATTAGCAGCAGAAACAGTCACTGCCAAGACGCAAAAAGCAGCTTGCGAGATTTCCGCCACCGTATTGACCAATAACGCCTATGACATCCCGTTTGCGCTGTTTTATCTACTCGATGGCGAAAGCGAGATCGCACGACTCGCCGCTACAACAAGGTTAGCAGCCGGAACCCTTGCCTCTTGTGAGGCGATCGAGCTTACATCCGCCCAAAAGTGCCAGTGGCAATTGAAGCAAGTCATCGAGACGGGCGAAAGCAGAATCATTGAAAATTTGGAGGCGCAATTTGGACTTTTACCGGGCGGCGCGTGGTCCCAATCTCCTCATCAAGCGGTAGTTCTACCACTAGCTCGATCGGGAGAAACGTTCGGGTTCCTGATTGCTGGAGTGAGTCCGCTTAGAACGTTTGATGATGATTACAAAGGTTTTTTTGACTTGATGGCAGGGCAGGTGACAACAGCGATCGCCAACGCCCAAGCCTATGAAGCAGAACGCAAACGCGCCGAAGCACTGGCAGAACTCGATCGCGCCAAAACCACCTTTTTTAGCAATGTGTCTCACGAATTCCGCACGCCGCTGACCTTAATGCTGTCGCCGTTGGAAGAAACGATCGCGAATTTGAATGGAACAATTCCACCTCAAGAACGTGAACAATTACTACTGGTGCAGCGCAATGGAATGCGACTGCTCAAACTCGTCAATAGCTTGCTCGATTTCTCACGCATCGAAGCAGGTCGAGTCCAAGCATCTTATGAACCTGTAGATTTGGCAACCTATACGGCGGAACTTGCCAGCACGTTTCGATCGCTGATTGAACGGGTGGGAATGTCGCTGATTGTTGACTGTCCACCCTTGCCAGAAGCGATTTATATCGATCGCGAAATGTGGGAAAAAATAGTTCTCAATCTATTATCAAATGCTTTTAAGTTTACCTTAGCGGGAACAATTACTGTTCGATTGCAGTGCGTAGAAAATTGTGTTGAATTATCAGTTGCAGATACAGGAGTCGGTATTCCCTCCGAAGAACTACCGCATTTATTTGAGCGATTTCATCGAATTAAAAACTCGCAAGGACGGAGTTTTGAAGGCTCCGGCATTGGGCTATCGCTAGTGCAAGAACTCGTCAAACTACATGGGGGAGCGATCAATGTCACCAGCACTTTTGGGCAGGGAAGTTGCTTTACAGTGACGATTCCCACCGGAACAGCTCATCTGCCGCCGGAGCGCATTGGCGCCAGTCGCACGTTAGCATCAACGGCGTTAGGGTCGATGCCCTATGTCGAAGAAGCTCAACGGTGGTTGCCTGAGAATGGCGATTTTAGATTAGAAGAATGGAGCATGGCTCCATCCACTCATGAACTCGTCAATCAACCCGCTCAATCTAAAATCCAAAATCTCAAATCTCAAATTCTCCTGGCCGATGATAACGCTGATATGCGCGATTATATTCGACGACTCCTGACCGGTTCTTATATTGTTCAAACCGTCGCCGATGGCTTTGCCGCTTTGACTGCCATTGAGAAGAATCCACCCGATTTGGTATTGACAGATGTGATGATGCCGGGGATGGATGGGTTTGAGTTGTTGCGATCGCTGCGTTCTAATCCCGCAACCCAAGACATTCCCATCATTCTGTTATCAGCCCGCGCCGGCGAAGAAGCGCGTATTGAAGGACTCGCAGCCGGAGCCGACGACTATCTGATTAAACCGTTCTCGGCGCGCGAACTGCTGGCAAGGGTAGAAGCAAGTTTGAAGCTGGCACGGCTGCGACAAGAAGCAACAGTGCGAGAGCGAACCATTCTGGGGCGCGTAACCGATGCGTTTATGGCAATGGATCTCGACTTTCGTTTTACCTACGCTAATGAAGCCGCACAACGAGTGTCGCGAACTCCTTTAGAAGCAATTCTGGGCAAAACGATGTGGGAAGCCTTCCCAGGCACGATCGGCAATCAGTTTGAATTCCAGTATCGCCGATCGCTCTTGCAGCAAATCGCGGTGGATTTTGAGGAATATTATGCTCCGTTTGATTTGTGGGTTGAGGTTCACGTTTATCCTTCACCGACTGGGCTGTCTCTTTTCTTCCGGGATATCAACGATCGCAAAAAAATTGAGCAGGAACGGGAACGGTTTCTTGCCGTCGGTTCCGATTTGCAAGTGATTACGGGCATAAACGGCTATTTCCACTGGGTCAGCCCAACCTTTGAACGAACCCTCGGCTGGACATCGGACGAAATGACATCCCGCCCCTGGACTGAGTTTGTCCACCCGGACGACCTAGGCACCTCCATTGCAGAAGCCGACAGTCTGTTCTCCGGTAACGAAACCTTTACCTTTGAAAACCGTTATCGGCACAAAGACGGTTCCTACCGCTGGTTTCTCTGGAATGCCCAGCCTTACCCAGAAGAACAAGTGATTTACGGCGCTGCCGTTGACATCACCGATCGCGTGCGCGTCGAAAACGATCGCCAACGGGCGGAAGCAGCCTTGCGTGAAAGCGAGGAGCAGAGTCGGAATATTCTGGAGAGTATTGCTGAAGCATTCTTTGCCCTGGATGAGAACTGGCGGTTCACCTATGTCAATCAATCTGCCGAAAAACTGCTTGATCGCATTCCGGGTGATTTGATTGGCAAGAATTTATGGGAAGAATACCCAGGACTGATTGGCAACGAGTTGGAGCCGATCTATAGGAGCGCCATGCGCGATCGCGTGGCTGGGTCACTGACGGGGTTTTATCCCGACCACGATCGTTGGTACGAAGTCCGCACCTACCCTGCGACAAATGGAATCACCGTTTATTTCAAGAATGTCACCGATCGAATTCAAGCCGAAGCAGTCCTGCGCCAAACGTCCGCCGAACTCGAACGGCAACTGCAAAAGTTCAACGCCTTTAAGTCTTCGGTGCCGGACTTTATTTATACATTCGATTTGTCCGGGCGGTTCATTGATATCAACAAGCCGTTGCTCGACCTTTGGCAAAAATCCTTCGCTGAAGCCATTGGCAAAACCTTTTTTGAATTAGATTACCCAGTGGATTTAGCTGTCAAACTGCACCATCAGATTCAGAAAGTGATTCAGACGCGCCAACCGCTTAAGGATGAAACGCCATACACCAGCGCGTTCGGTACAAGAGCTTACGAGTATATTTTTGTGCCCGTTTTTGATGCAGAGGGTGCTGTGGAAATGGTAGCGGGTGTAACGCGCGACATCACCGATCGCAAGCAAGCCGAAGCTGAACGCGAGAAGCTTCTGCAACAAGAGCAAACCGCACGAGAAGCCGCCGAAACCGCCAACCGCATCAAAGATGAGTTTTTGGCAGTGTTGTCCCATGAGTTGCGATCGCCGCTCAATCCGATTCTCGGCTGGTCGAAGCTGTTGCAGCAAAACAAACTGGGCGCTGCAAAAACGGCTAGCGCCCTTGCCTCGATCGAACGCAACGCCCAACTCCAGTTACAACTGATTGATGACCTGCTCGACATCTCCCGCATTCTGAGCGGCAAACTGAGTCTGAATGCGATGTCCGTTGACTTAAATATGGTCATCTCAGCCGCCTTGGAAACCGTTCGATTAGCAGCCGAAGCCAAGTCACTGGAAATTCAAACAACCTTTTCACCGGGCATCGGAATGGTAATGGGCGATTCCGGGCGCTTGCAGCAAGTAATCTGGAATATTTTATCCAATGCCGTGAAATTCACCCCTCAAGGCGGGCAAATTAGCGTTAGGTTAACCCAAACTGGAACTTATGCCCAGATTCTGGTCACCGATACAGGAAAAGGCATCAATCCTGAGTTTCTGCCTTATGTGTTTGAGCATTTTCGGCAAGAGGATGGAGCCATAACTCGTAAATTTGGGGGTTTGGGATTGGGGCTGGCGATCGCGCGTCAAATTGTGGAACTGCACGGCGGCAAAATTTGGGTTGAGAGTACGGGTGAAGGACAGGGAGCCACCTTCACCGTTGAACTTCCCCTTTTGCATACTGCGAATCTGGTTGAAGAAGGTGCCGATACAACTGAAGCTCGATCAAACGATCTTCACCTGGCCTCTCTGCGCGTGTTGGTTGTGGATGATGAACAGGATTCACGCGATTTTGTGGCATTTGTAGCAGAACAAGCCGGAGCCAAAGTGACTGCCGTTGGGTCTGCGATCGAGGCGTTGCAACTGCTCTCAACCACACCCTTCGATATCCTGCTGTGCGACATCGGAATGCCAGATATGGATGGCTATATGCTAGTGCGACAAGTGAGAGATCTACCACCAGAGCAGGGCGGGCAAATTCCGGCGATCGCCCTGACTGCTTATGCTGGAGACTTTAATCAGAAGCAAGCTCTTGCTGCTGGGTTTCAACGTCATGTTGCAAAACCTGTCGAAGCGAATGAGTTAGTCAAAACAATGCTGAAATTGCCTCTGAGACTGCATCGCTGAGTCCGAATTTTAATAGATTGTCGATCGCAGACAATCTATTAAACTCACCCCCTATAACCGATAACTGAATTCTGACTCCTGAATTCTTTATGGTTAAAAGTTTTGAGTTTTGAATTAAAGATTATTTAACTTAAAACTCAAAACTATTTTCTCTTAATCAACCCATCAATCCCGGCTGTGAGTAGCTCCATTAGGCAAAATCGCTCCGCCCAAAGCTGCTTCGTTCAAATTATCAACATTCAAGCTCGCCCCAATCAAATTAGCCTCGGACAAATTAGTTCCAGTCAAATTCGCCCCTGTCAGAGAACTCAGCAGTAAACCCGCTCCCGACAAATTGGCGTGACTCAAATTTGCCCCCCGCAAATCCGCTTCCAGCAAGCTAGCACCTGCCAAATTCGCACCGCTCAAGTTAGCTCCCCGCAAAGAAGCTTTGTTCAAATTCGCAGCCCTCAAATCAGCATTGTGCAGAATCAAACCATTTAAATTAGCTTTACTCAAATTAGCTCCCTGCAAGTCGGCACCGCTCAAATTAGAGCCATTTAGATTGGCGGATTGCAAGTCAGCACCGCTCAAGTCAGCACCGCTCAAATTAGCAGCGCAAATAGAGGCCTCCCGCAGACTTGCTTCGCTCAAAGTAGCCCCAACTAAATTGACGCCGCTGAGATTTCCGCGATTGAGATAAGCCCGAGTTAAAGTTGCTCCGCTCAGGTTCGCCCCGTTCAAATCTACCTCGCTGAGAATCGCTCTAGTCAGATTTGCTCTGCTTAAATCTACCCCGCTCATAATTGCTCGGCTCAGCGTCGCCCCGCTCAAATTAGCCTCCGTTAGTTTCGAGCCGCTTAGCAAACAAGCTCCTACTAAACTCGCTCCAGTCATAACGGCTTTGCTCAAGTCAGCCTGAGACAATATTGCTCCGCTGAGATTTGCCCCGCTAAAATCTGCGGCTATCGCCACAGTTCCAGTTAAACTAGAACTCCCCAGGTTAGCTTCAATTAATTTCGCCTTAGACAAATTAGCCCCGCTCAAGTCGGCGCCGTTTAAATTAGCTCCAATCAGTTTGCTTCTAATTAAGTTAGCACCTTTCAAATTAGCGCTGCTCAAATTTGTTCGACTAAGATTAGCTTCACTCAAATGAGCTGCAATGAGGTTAGCCCCCCGAAAATCTCGTTCCCCGTTTCTATGTCTAATTAAAAGTTCATCGGCACTTAAAAGTTCAGTGAAATTCATAAAAAAATTGAGTGAGTTTCCTTAATTTCTCGATGTTCTATGTTGTCGGAAAATTTGTACTATCGTGTTTGGCAATAAGTTTTTTAAACCAATACTGCCACAGTAACAATTGTCAAAAATGCTTGATTCCTAACATCACCCTGCTAACCTAGTTATAACTTACGAAAAGAAACCGGGTTAGGGTAAAATCTGAGGTTTGCCAGCGCGGAAGGGATGAAGAAACCGAGTTTCTCGCCGCGTGTAAGCCCTGTAAGTCTTATTTGGCTAGTAATTAGTTGGCGGTTGATGTTAGGTGTTAATTGTTAGTTGTATTTATACTAACTGCTAATCACTAACTATTAACTGCTAACCATTTACCCAAATACCGAGAAGTTGTCGATAGATCTTGTAAAGATAGATCAAATATTTGGGGTATTGCTGGCGGCATCCGCGCCGCACTCTGACCGGAAAAATTGCTGGTACAGACGATCGAATTTATTAGTGCAATCAAGAAACAAGATATCGGAGCTTCAACCCCAAATGCCTTCTACATAAGTGCCTTCTATCTTGGATCGCCCATGAAAGCAGAGCCCGGTCAGCTCAGCTAGTTTCACCTCCCCCCACTGTGCTGCGCGCCAGTGAAATCCAACAAGAAGGCTGTTTCCCTCGGAGTGCTGAGCGAGTCGCAGGCAAAGCAAACAATACGCTGCCCTGAGCCTGAGATTTCGCGAAAAAAGGCGCCGCGAGCCATTGTGCTCCCGCGCTGCTGTGCTTGCTGTCAATCTTTACTCGATCCATGAGCGCTTGCGGTTCTAATTAACAGAACACCCGACACCTGACGCGCTCCCGGACATAAAAGCTGTTCCTGGGCTTCTCAAATGTTTCGCTGAGGCATTCCCAGAAAAACTGTATTCCTGTAGCAGGTCTTGCCAACGGCAATTCGGCTGCTACAGCCAACTAATGACCAGCCTAAGTGTTGCCCGAAGGCTCCGACAATATTATTATTCTAATATTTGCCGACCACCGCAGGCATTTCTGGGCGCGCGGGGCTGGCTACTTCACCTGTATAAGTTGGTGAAATTAACCACCCCATAATTAAAGATAGTCGCTCTTTGACTAACTGGGCAATATCTGCTGTAATTTATGTCATCAAATTTGATAATACTGCGGGGTTTGCAATCGAGCTGTAGTGAGTGCTACAGAGTAAAAAAACACTGCGGATTTAGGGTATAAAAATTAAGGGAGCAGATCGAGTCGCCCCCGCAAAGCCCAGCTCGCGGCCGGAGCTACCCATCAAAATTCAACTGGTGACAGGTCGCTTTTTTTAAAGTTTCCAGAACAAAAGCCGACTTTCAGAGAAAAAGCCGACTTTTGAGGTAATTTTACCGACGAAGCGTAAAACCGCTAGCTCGTCGGTGTTGGTTGGATCACTTTCCACAATCCGAGTGCGCGAATGCGACTACCCTGCTGAAAGTAGAAACAATACCCAAACAAACTCTGAAGTATTAAATCAGAGGGCGGCCGGTAGTGCCATGAGTGGGATCGTAAATACCAGCGGTAGTATCAACGCCCGGAGTGCCGGGAGCGCCATAATCAGCCCGAGCACTATCGACGCTGGGATTATAGTCGTAGGTCTTCCAATGCTGAATGCCTCCGCGGCTCAGAATGCTTTCGGCTTGAGCGACTTCTGCTTCGCTGCCGTCAACCAGTACCAAGTAATCTCCTCTGGCCACGCGATCGTTGTATGCTCTAGCTTCCTCTTCGGGAATTCCCATACCCACTAAAGCTCCGATCAAGCCGCCTGCTGCCGCACCCAAAGCCGTACCGGCGAGTGTAGTGGCGATCGCCGTAGCTGAGGCTCCTGCCAGCATAATCGGCCCGATTCCCGGAATTGCCACTAGGCCCAGACCTACCAACAAGCCTGTCAAACCGCCCAAAGTACCACCTGTGAGTGCGCCCTTTGTGGCCCCTTCGTCCGATTTGTTGTCCGCGCTGTCGTGCACGTCAATGCCTGCAATGTCCCCTTTAGACTCAGCATCCTTAGCGATGACAGAAACCCGATTCATGTCGAAACCGGCAGTTCTCAGTTCTCCCAGTGCGTGTTCCGTCTCGCGGCGAGTTGAAAATACTCCCACGGCGCGCTTATGGCGACCCGAAGCTCTGCGGCCGGTGTCTGCGGGCACATCGTAAATGCCCCAATCCTGAATGCCCCGCACGCTCATAATTCCTTCGGCTGTGGCAAGTTCGGCATCTGTTCCTTCTACGAATACCAAATATTCTCCCCGCGAGACGCGATCGCTATAAACTTTAGCTTTTGCTTCGGGAACTCCCAAACCGACCAAACCGCCGACCAAACCGCCTGCTGCTGCGCCAATCGCGCCTCCGACTACAGTATCTGCCAGCAGAGTTGCGATCGCGCCCCCCGCCATCACCGGGCCAACTCCCGGAATCGCTAGCGCTCCAATGCTTCCGAGTAACCCAATCAAACCGCCCGTTACTGCTCCGGCTGTCGCGCCTGCTTTGGCGCCGCCGCCCACTTTGTCGTCGGTACCCTTACCAGTACCAGTGCTAGCGCCCGCAATTTCGCTGCGATCTAGATTTTCCCCAACTACCGAAACTTTATTCATCGGAAACCCGGTACTTTGCAGCTCCATCAGGGCTAGTTCCGTATCTCGGTAATTTGAAAATGCTCCTACAGCTCGCTTGTGTTGACCTAAAGCCATTTTTTTGTCCTCGAAAATATACTACTTTTACACAACCACAGAATTTATGCTCTGCCATCAATCACATTTAGTCATTTTTTCCCAACAATTTTCATCGGTCGCTGGGAATAACTTTCCGCTCTATCTTCAGGTTGGTTTCCCATTAATTATCCGGTCGGAAAACTCGGAAATTGGGAAGGGGAAGTTGCAGGTATTGCGCGATTTTTGAGTGCGTTAATTTTAAATTCAATTTACACTCTTTAAGTTAAAACCCCGCTCTGCCTAGAGAGTCACCTAAGCGTTGCGATCCGCTTCCCAAGCCATCTTACAATGCCAAACTTTACCCTCTTCCCTCAGACTTCTCTCCTAGATCACTAAATCCTTCTTCCTTGTTTCCCTCAAACTTCTTCCTTATAATTTATTGCTTGCTGCTAGGCGATGCGGATGCAGCGGGAGCGACAACAGCCGTAACATTCACCTGTTTTACACCCTTAATCTGTTTAGCTAGTGGCTCAATTTTAGCTAAATCTGTTTGATTGGGAACTGTGCCACCTACCGTGACCACCCCGTCTTTTGCATCAACAGTTAGCTGACCTTTAGTGATGTTCACTTCTAACTTGGAGCGCACTTCACTTGCGAGGTCGCCCTCGGCTCTTTTTGCATCACCGCCCGTCACATTGTTGCGCTGTTCTCTAGCCCTGATATCAGAATTTGCTTGGTTTTTGCGAATATCGCTAGTGGCGTCATCCTGAGTTTTTTTAACTGTATCGGCTGCGGGCGGGCTACTAGTGTTTTCTGTGGGAGAATTAGGAGCATCAGCGCTAGTTTTAGCCCCGTCGCTGCAAGCAGCAGCTCCAAATAATAGGAGGCCGCTGAGGAGAATTGGTGTTAGTTTGTTCATAATAGGTTAATACCCTCCGGGTAAGCTTTCGATGAGGCTGACTTCGTTGAGCCAGATTTAGGAGCCAGATTAAGCAAGACAGAATCTTTGTTTATGTCTTTGTTTGTGCTTTCTGCGTTGGTTTTTTTATTGGATTTAAAAATCCTTATATCAAATATATAAACTTGAGCAAGTCTCTACATCGCTCCACGGGTGTAAAAGTTATCTATGTCGTTAGATAGAGTACAAAAAACAAAATAGGGTCTTAGAGCTAATTCAACTTAATTAGTCGGGAACGCACTATTCCTCAGAAACCCGGTTGATTCCGAAATTTTTAGTTACTAAAGCTCAGATTTTCCTATAAACCCAGTTTAAAAACGTAAGTTTTATTAATAAATTTGATGGCTACTCCTAACTAATTTTTCCATCTTCCCGGTTCACTCAATATCCATCCCTGAAATTCGTTAAATCCCGTAGACTACTCATTGTAAAACTTCCTGCTTCAAAATAAACGAAAAGAGTCGAGAAATTTTTGAGCATTTTCTGGTTTGGGGGTAGTGGCAACCAGGCCGTAAACGCGCGTTTCCACCAAAAAAACTTGACCTACACCTACAGGTTCAGTGGGGGAAAGTGGCTGAAACTCAAATTCTTTTCCCGGATAGCCTCCGAGGGAAATATCCCGCACTTGCAAGACTTTAGCATTCGCTGCCACGACGAAAAAATCAACGGCATTATTTAAAGTAATTCTGATATTATTGATATTATTGTTCCTCATGCGAAAATCTAGGTCAAAGTATTGAAGCAAATAAGTTTCTTTGTTTTTTAAGTTCGATCGGTATGTATGAGCAATAATTTGATTTGAAAAAATTTCGGAATTAATTTTGGGATTTCCCGGCATATCGATCGCAAACTGACCCATCGCCGAGCAAAAGGGCTGCCACTCTGGCGTCTGAATTTCTGCCCGCAGCGGGGCTGGTTGAGATGCAACGGGACGGGCAAACTTGACAGGGTATGAAAGTAATGTAGCAGTAACTAGAAGTAAATATAGAAATTTCATTTTGGTAAAAATTATATATGCCAGATCGATCTGCGCTAGCCTAGGAATATATCTGCAAAGGGGCGATTTATGCTGAATATTATATTTACTCAACGGCTAGGCAACTCTCAAGGACGATCTAAAATCACTAAAACCAGTAAAACCAATATACTCGCTGCTGTAAATACTTGGCTGGCTGTGTGTCTGCTGGCTGCTGTCACAGCTTGTGCAAACAGCCCCAACAGCAAGGCCCTCGAAGAATCTTTAGCCGCCGATCCAAAATTAAAACAAAACCCAGTAGTTTTCTCTTCCCCGCCACCAGCTACAGCAATTGACACAAACTCTACCGCCAAACTTCCTCCCGATTTCCCGACAGAGATTCCACTATATCCTAATGCTGAGTTAATCGAAGTTAGTGGGCAAACAGATCCGTCGCCAAAAAATGTGCGGCTGCGCTGGCAGAGTACAGATCCGGTTAATTCGGTTCAGAACTTTTACTCCACAGAGTTTGGGCGTCGCAACTGGGAAATAGTCAGCCGCCCCACCGCCGAGGGACAAGGTTCTTTGGTAGCAACGCGAGATAATTTACGGGTAACAGTGTCGCTTTCTCCTACTCAGAAAGTAGGGGGTTCTACAGAATTTGCGATCGACTACAGCAAAGAAAGCCCCGAAATTGCCACCAGTCCCCAACCTAATAACTCCGAGTCTAGCGCATCTCCAACTGCTTCACCAACTCCATCTAATTCCGAGAAAACTACTCCAACGCCCTCCGCCTCGTCAAAATCAGCAAAAGTTAGCGAACAAGAAAGCCAAATTCCTCAACAGTTGCGGCAGTATGTGGCAGATTTAAGTCAGTTGGAAGTGCTGAAAGTGCGATCGACAGAAAGTGCTAATTTAGAAACAGCCAGCACTTTGCCCAAACCCAACAAAATTGTCACTCGCCGCGAATACGCCCGCTGGTTAGTCGCAGCTAACAATCAGATTTATGCTAGCCGTCAAGCCAAACAAATTAGATTAGCAGTAGACTCTAGCGAACCAGCCTTTTCTGACGTACCCAAAACTGACCCGGATTTTTCAGCAATTCAAGGTTTAGCAGAAGCCGGTGTAATTCCGAGTTCGCTTTCAGGAGAAACTAAAGATGTGAAATTTCGCCCGGATGCACCTTTAACTCGCGAAACAATGATTCTCTGGAAAGTGCCTTTAGATAGTCGTCAAGTTTTGCCGACAGCTAACATTGAAGGAGTGAAAGAAAAGTGGGGTTTTCAAGATGCTTCTAAGATTGATTCCCAGGCATCGCGGGCAGTTTTAGCTGATTTTAACAATGGAGATTTGGCGAATATTCGCCGCGTTTTTGGTTTTACTACTCTGTTTCAGCCGAAGAAATCAGTGACTCGCGCCGAAGCTGCTGCTAGTTTGTGGTATTTTGGCGTTCAAGATCAGGGATTGTCTGCTAAAGATGCCCTGGAAGCAAAGTCTCAACCAGCTCAATAGAGTTGTTTGAGGTGGTTAAAAGTTGTGAACACAGCATCTACTTACCAATACCTCAAAAACCGGGTTTTTTCTCTGTAACAAAACCCGGTTTCTGCGTCCAAGACTGACGAAATTGTACCAATTTTTGATAAATCGGCGTGCGATCGCCCGCCACAAAAATTGCAGCTTGAGTTTCTAGGATTTCTGTGAATATGGCTTACCCAGAAACCAACTTTTATCTATGAAAATGCCCTGTAAAACGCGAGGCATACCTGTGAAAAGCCCCGTTTCTTTAATTCCTATGGGCTAGTTATAGTAAAAAACCTTTTAATAAATTATACATTTATACATCGGCTTTTCTGTCCTTGTGCTCTACCCTAGGGGATAGATTTTTTTGGCTTCAATCTTATTTTCTGTATCCTGCTATACAACCGCTGCATTTGGCGGGCAAATTTTATACATATTTTAACTAACACTTTGTTCAAAACTCTCAGTAGGATTCCGGATGCCGTAGCGACCTTAACGATAAATGAACAAGAGTGTTTGAGCTCTTGGAGAGCATTTTTTAATGTACGATATTACCTTATTTACCCCGCAAGACATGGCTAAATGCAGCTTAGTCCTGCGCCACTTAGGTAGAAATACTGCTAGTATGGAAGCCACCAGCCAGAAGATTGTTAACTATATTTACCGACATTTTTGCGATTCGCAAACTGGAGAAAATACCTGTGGCTTAGTGCGTTTGTTCAAAACTCATCCCTACGGGGAATTAGAAGACTCATTGCAACAATCCGCCCGCCGCTTGATGAAGGGCAATTCCCCCGCCGCCGACATGAAATGTTGGACTCTGCTAGCAGCCGCAGGCACACAAGCGCAGTGGAATTCTCGACACACAGCAGCAGAAAATACAGCTATTCCATTAGTTAGCACAAAATTAGTCGCTCAAATGCCGGCAATTTCGGAAATAATCCGGCAGTTCGGTTTAGACATTCCTACATTCCTCGGAATTGAGCGAGAAAGGTTCCTGCAATTAGAGCCCGTAGTATTAAATATTTTTCACGTATCAGAGGCAAAAGGCAGTCCCTTTATTCCTGAGCAAAATTCCTTAGTTATCCCCTACCAAGTCAAGTCTGTCTTGGGATTTGGGGGACTTATGCAGTCAGGAAGTGTGTTTGCGGTAGTGATGTTCCTGAAAGTTAAAATTCCCCACAGCACGGCTGAAATGTTTAAAGATTTGGCACTTAGTGTCAAAACAGCATTGTCCATGCCCGACAAACCAAGTGTTTTTGACTATTCGGAAAATCCTACAAGCTTTATTACAAATAACAATATTTACGAAACCCAATTACTGGAATATCACGTTGCCACTCTGATGCAATTGCTGGATTTATCAGAACAAGAAATGCTCAGACAAGCCACTCGCTTTCAACAAACTATTGACAATTTACAGCGCGAACTTACCGAACACAAAAATAAGGAACAAGCTTTGAAAGTCAGCCAAAGTTCGTTTACAGGAATCCTCAATATTCCCAAAAATGGTATTGTACGCGTAGAGGAAAATAAAGGAATTCAGCGTTTTAATCAAGGGGAAGAACAGATTTAAACCAAGCTCTGTGTTTAGCAACCCGGTTGATCCAAGAAAGCGGGTTGTTGCTGTGTTTGTTCAGTTAATTTTACTTTTATAGAAAGGAGTGCGAGCATCCGGCTCTCTGTATATATAGTCATTTCAAATAGGTATGAGACTATTTAAAAATGAGTTAAAATGAATAAAAATAGTGAAGTCGCTAGGAAAATCTCTTACAGTATTGATTTGAGAAAAAAAGTAGTGGATTATGTAGAAAATGACGGTCGTATCGCTCAAGCGGCCGCAATACGGTTTACTTAAGGTCGAACAAGTGATAAACTATATATGATATACAAAAAGTAAATCAAGTATAGTGCCGTA
>NZ_JAUBPR010000308.1:0-1120 GCF_036700845.1 Microcoleus sp. S13_C5 | reverse complement strand
CAACCCCCATCTAATTAAATTTACCTCTTTTTGTCAATTTTACTCGCTCGCCCAAAAGATCTCAAATGGGTTCTATAAAAAAGTCAAGTTTTCAACAGTGTACCGTTTGGTATCCACCAATGTTGTCACTACAATGATACGCTCAGCTCAGAAGCCACGGCGCTTAATTCGCAAGCATATTTCCCGGACGATGAAACTAGACGGCAATGCCTCGAATTCCTCAAAAGTCATGTGTTGGGACACTGTTGGGGCTTATTACTGACAAGTATGTGAGCGCCAATTTCCAACTTTTTTCCCCGCCCTTAAGTCAGTTTTACGGAGATGATTTTTACGAAAAACAGCATCTGCTCCTTGCTCTTTCACCAAAACTAAATCGACCTAATTACCATAAGCTTGATCTGCCAATATTACATCGTCGGGGACTAAATTTGCATAAATCAAACGGCTCATCACAATCTCACTGCTCGCCTGCGTCTGCTATGCCAGCGGATACCACAGCCAAGCGTAAGCAATGAAAAGAGTACCACTATTTTAGCGAGGGTCCCTCCACACCCAGCTTTTTGATTGCTGTGTTGCGGATACTCGGCTTGATTAGCAGCAGTATCATTCATCAACACTGTTGTCCCATCTAGTACCCGCACCCGTCGTCCACACCATTGTTGTTCGATGGGAACTTGCTTTTCTCTCTTCCTCTGCGACTTTGGGTACTAACTGTTGAACGAGTTTTTCGGGTAGTCGCTTACGAGCTTTACTGTATGCCCCGGTATCAGAAGAAGGAGGCTTGACTCCGGCCGCACTCAGCCACGTACTCATCCGCTTCACGGCTTGACTCAAACTTTTGTCGGGATCGAGTACCTGGGATATCATCGGCCACAAGGTGACTATCGGTGTGTAGATGCTTTGGTAGTAGGTGATCTTCTCATTCGCGAGAAGCTCCTGGACTAACGAATCTGGCAGCAGCTTTTCCTAAGGTGAGGCAACGCTTTGCAAAAATTGTTGTTTGAGAATGCACGCACGATTGGGCATAATGGAGAGAGATATTTGGTTCTTCTGGGTTTTTGGTGAAAACCGTATAATGAGATACCACTACTTGATTTCTACCCTATGGATATTCATCTGG
>NZ_JAUBPR010000018.1:0-86662 GCF_036700845.1 Microcoleus sp. S13_C5 | reverse complement strand
AATACGTAAATACCACATTTTTTATATTTGTCTTTTTGTC
This sequence comes from Microcoleus sp. S13_C5, assembly GCF_036700845.1. NCBI lineage: Bacteria > Bacillati > Cyanobacteriota > Cyanophyceae > Oscillatoriales > Microcoleaceae > Microcoleus > Microcoleus sp. S13_C5. The sequence goes on along the minus strand of NZ_JAUBPR010000018.1, from coordinate 86,622 downwards.
AAGTACAATTTATACTAAATTAGATGAGCTTACCCTGATCCCTTATGGCTGATACTCATGATAATTTTATTGGGCAGTTGTACGGGATATTGGGGATATAAGCCCTTAGCTGAATTTACGAAAAATCATCGCTCAACTCTGATAAAACTCTTTAACCTTCCACCAGATATTCGTTTTCCATGCGACTCTACTTTTAGAAACATCATTATCTCATTAGATTTTGAGATAATTGCCGTCCTTTTTAATATATGGGCAGGGCAGACATTACCGAGCACGCCAGGAGAATTGATGGCAATTGATGGTAAAAGTATCAAAAGGACAAGTGTTGGGGGTAATAGTTCTTACCAAAATTTTGTGAGCCTGGTTTCTGTGTACAGTCACAATCGCGGGTGGGTAGTCCGACATAAAGTCATGGAAAATCAGCAGCGAAGTGAAATCGAAGCTGTGGAGGAACTCGTGCAAGAACTTGCGGGTTCTCAAGTAGTAATTACTGCTGATGCACTGCACACTCAAAAAAAAACTATTCAGTTAATTATTGATGGAGGTAATGACTACATAATTACTCTCAAAAAAAATCAATCTAGTCTGTTTAAAATGGCTCAAAAATTGGTCGAATCTGTGGGTGCGAGCGATTCAGCTCAAACCTCAGAACGCTTGCATGGCCGCACCACAACTCGCTCTACTACAATTTATCCCGTATCTGCTCAGTTATTACCAGCGTGGGCTGGTGTCAAACATATAATTGCTATCAAAAGAACCGGCAGTAGGTGGGAAGGCAAAAAAAGTCGTCGTCGGTTAGTTGATTTCCATGAAACGCATTATTATTTAAGTAGTAAGGATTGGTCGGCAAGCCAATTTGCGTCGGCAATTCGAGGACATTGGTTAATAGAGAATCGGCTGCATTGGGTTAAAGATGTGACGTTAAATGAGGATAACTGCATCCATCGAGGTGGCAATGCACCTGCGAACTGGGCAATGGTCAGACAATTTTTACTATCTCTAGCTCGGATGCTCGGTACAAATACACTTCCTGAAGCTTTAAGATTTATGGCCAATCAACTTGAATATGTTAGCGAATTACTTTTCGGTTTATCTCATCAAGACAAACCAATTAAATCTGGCGCGTGATTGTCAGCAAATAGCCTTGCCCCACTGGTTTACTCTTTTGACAATTAATCCACCCTGCCTGCGTTTGGTAGAGGGGGCTGGATATGAGCCAGCAACCTCGATGATGTGATTTTTTCCTGACATTCGTTTTAGCGATCGGCGGTGAATGCTGAGTTTAGAGTAATAACTTGCTGTTGAATTTGTACACAATGCTGCCTCTGCCAATTGGGCTACCCCCCTATTTTGGCTAGGAGGGACAGGAGTCGAACCTGCACTATCACATTTGTACAGTTTAAGTTGAAGTTTGAGTTTGAACTTGTACTCTGTTTATATCTTAAACCATAACTATCAAGAAAGCAAGCACTTAGCGGAAAATAAACTGAAAAATTCGCTCTCCCACTCTCTGTTCCTCAACTTCAGAATTGTTAGCTTCTTCGCGGGCGAACATAACAGCTTGCTGCAAGATTTCCACCCTTTGCAGCAACTCATTGATCCGGCGCGCTGGCAAAGCTCCAGAAAACTTGACAGTCCGCCAATAGCCGATCGTAATATCTTCGTAATAAACATCGACTTGAGCCGGATGGTGTTCGGTAGCTTCAGCTTTAACGTGATTGCGCGGAGTTTTAAAAGTCTTGAGAGTTTGCACCGGTTCAGTTGCCCAGCAGTCTGCCGAAGCATCGAAGTTCCAAGTCTCGGAAGCATCTAAGACTGGAAGTTTTTTGATAAATGCTTGCACATCTGCTAACTGCTTTTCAATGAATAGCAAATAGCTGACGGGAACTTGGCTCAAAAGCACGTTTCCGTCTACAGTTACGTCTGCGCGGGCGCTACAATTTGTCCAATCTTTGGTTGCGGTTACGTCGAAGAGTTTGGTCAAAACTTCAGTCGTTTTGCGGATAATCTCTTCTGCTTTGACTTCAACTTTTTTGGACTCTGGCGGCAGTTGTTCGCCTTCTTCGTCTTTGGGACGGTAAGTGCGGGAGATTCCAGAAAGCACAGCGGGCTTCTGGAGGGCTTTTTGAGCTTCTGCTAGTTCTTGGACGGATCGGCTTTTGATGCCTTTTTCGATCGCAATAATCTGATTTAAGCGTGCCATTGTTCGATTTTATTAACGCTGAACTCACATCAAGTCCGGTTGATTTTGATAATCAAATTGTTTGTCCTGTGGCTTTTAGGGCTTTGAGGACTTCAGTCCTCAGTACAAACCTCAGGATCGTTCTTTAACCAGACTTGTTCACTTTGTAGTATTGCATAATTCAATATAAATTACAAGCTTTTTTTTGTAGGCGCAGTGCCAAGAGAACCCGCCGCTATCCGTGCCCAGCAATTTATCTCTCAAAAAATCGGCAAAATCTCTAGCCTCGCTGCCAAAGTGTAGCAAATATAACTCTTTGTCAGCGCTCCAACTACATCTTGAGATAGATGCGGAAATCCCTCCCAGGGCGCGTTGTCATATCGGGAAACATTTCTTAACATATAGATAACAAAGGGAATCCGAGGAGACACCAAAAATCCTTAAGCCCTTGGGGTGCCCCCGTTAATCAGACTTTTCGCAAACAAGGGCTAAATCAATGAACCAGCAGCAAAACTCCGAAGTTTCAGCATTTTTGCCCATGCTCCAAAAAGGCATTTGGCTGTTTGGGATTCTCTCTTGGATATTCGGGCTGACAGATAGAACTATTGCACTATTATCTGACGGATATTTGTCGGCGATAGATATTGTCCAGCTATTTACAGCATCCTTTTTCTTCATTAGCTGGCTGTTGTTAAGCCCGTTTTTGGGTCTTAACTCGCAGAGTCGGCCGAAGGAAGAAGCATCTTCCTAGTTTTTAATTGGTAATGTTAGTTTCTCGATCGCTCTTTGTTTCTTCTGGGGCAAAGCGGGCCGGCCAAATGCGATCGCAAAAAAACAAAGTTCCCGCCGTCACGCACAGCGGAATCGCCAACAGATTCAACAGGGGAATGCTCACCAAACCCAAACAAACCAAACCAAAACTCCCGCTGGCCGGCAAACTCGCCCAAATTATCTCCAACTTCTCCTGAAAAGGTCGCCTCCGCCTCTCCAAAGGTGCATCTAAAAAGTCCAAACAGACAATAGTTGCGCCCAAAGCAACGCCACCCAAACTGCTAAGAATAGATCCGAAACCCGGGATAAAATTTAGCAGCAGCAGGGGTATACCAACGCTCAACAAAATTTGTAGTTTTCGCAGTTCAAAGGCGATCGCCCTTTGAATATCCCCAAAACTACTCGCCAGATTCATTGGTGCTTCTGCGGGCAATTGACCGTTCCGCAGGAGTTCCAATTGTTCGGAAAGTTTGCCGTACCAGGGCGAACCTAAAATTACGCCAAACTGCACTAACAAAAATCCAATTATCAGCAAAAGTCCTGACACTAGGAGTACGCGCAGCAGCCAGCCGAAAGCGACTGTTAACCCGCCGAGAAAGCTCATCCAAGCGGGAAAACTCGCAATTAGAGCGTTAAATCGGACGGATAAATCGGCAACTAAAACGTCTATCCCTGCCAAACTGGGAAATAGCAAGCTTAAATAAAGACCAATACCAATTATAAAATTTAGCACCACGGGAACTAATACATAAGTCCACAGCTTGGGAGTTTGCAAAATCAGCGTGAAAGCTCGCAAAGGATAGGTGAAACCTGCCAGGAGTCGAATTGGTGCGGTAATGGCGGCGTGGGCGGGGTTAGAATTTAGCTGTTTTGACATATTTTCTGCTTTTGAGGACTCGACTCTATTTTCTATTATCCACTTTCCATTATTATTATTGCTGATGAGGATTTATCGCAGGTAGCCCAACAGTGAAGCTTTTTATTTACCATACCCCGGAACTTACGCCAGCCGACAAAATGCCGGCTTGCGCGCTCGCAGTTGATGTGCTGCGGGCGACTACGACAATGGCAACGGCCCTGAATAATGGGGCGGAAGCTGTCCAAGTGTTCAGCGACTTAGATAAGCTGATGGCCGAGAGCGAAAAATGGCCTGCTGATAAGCGGATTCGCGCTGGAGAGCGCGGCGGCGGCAAAGTTGACGGATTTGACATGGGGAATTCCCCCTTCGACTGCACGCCAGAAAAGGTGGCTGGGAAGCGAATTTTTATCAGCACAACTAACGGTACTCGGGCTCTGCAGCGAGTGCAAGCTGCAGCAACTGTGTTAACGGCGGCTTTGATTAATCGCAAATCTGTGGTGCAGTTTTTGTTAAATAAACGGCCGGAAACTATTTGGATTGTGGGTTCTGGTTGGGAAGGGAGTTATTCGTTGGAAGATACGGTTTGTGCTGGTGCGATCGCCCAAAGTCTCCTGGCAGAAAGCGGTATTCCTGCGAGCGATTTTGCTGGTAATGATGAAGTATTTGGGGCTATTGCTCTTTATTTACACTGGCAAGATCGGTTGCATGAATTGTTGGAAAGAGCCAGCCACGGTCAGCGCCTCCTCGGTTTAGGTGTTATTGAAGATTTAAAATATTGCGCGCAAACCGATACTTTTGATGTGCTGCCGGTGCAGCGAGAACCGGGAGTTTTGGTTAAGTCAGATTTTAAAATTCCTCAAGCTAATTTCTGGGATCAATCTTCGGGAAAAACGGCGAATTAAATTTTTCTGCAAGTGCAGTATTAGTAAGGTGCGCCTAGGCGCACCCTACGAAAATTAGTAGGTAGTTAGTGAACAATATTTTTTTAAATCAAGTAGAATTAAACATACTCGGTAGGGACAAAACATTGTTTTGTCCCTAGTCTATTGCAGGCAATTGAGAATTGCTGCATTCACCGCCGAAGCGCTGAATTAAACACTCGGCAATTCTGGCTGCTGCACCGGGTTCTCCCATACGACGCCAGCCATTTTCAGCGATTAGCTGCAACCTGTCGGGGTCGCGGAGCAAAGACTGTACGGCGCCGGCAACTTCGGCGGGATGTTTGACTAAAATTAATGACGGGCCTAACAGGCGACTTTGAGCTTCTGCAAAGGCGCGAGTAAATTGGGGGCCGTTTCCGGGAATGGCGATCGCCGGTTTTCCTAAACCTACAAATTGTTCTGTAGCAGTTCCGGCCATTGCTATTGCTAAATCGGCTTCGTACAAACAATCGTTAAAACTTTGCTGAGTCAAAATCATCGTGGCGTTTCTCTGCACAAATGTCAAGGGCAATAGCAAATTAGGAGATTCTTTCCGAATTTCTTGAGAGCTAGAAACAGGAGGCCGCAAAATACTTCCTTCTCGCCGCTGCGTTCTAGTTTCCCCGTCTTGTCGCCAGCCGAAAAATTCTAAACTAGGTCGCAAAGCTTCTAAGTTTAACTCTGGAGAAATGGCTCCGAAAAATAACAATTTGCGATTGGCAAACAGCGACAAAATTCCGGCTACAGCCTCTACTATTAGCAGCCAATTAGCATAGGCTTCCGGCGCTCTAGAACCGGGGAGTAAGGTGATGATGAGCGATCGCTCGATTTCCCGAAACTCTGCGTCAGGGCCGTAAAAACCGGCTGGGTTTTCCGGTTCAAGTCCGTCCATCATCGGGTTTCCGAGATTGTAAGCGGGAATTCCCAGCTTTTGTAAAGTCTCGGCGGTTAGCGCGTCCCTGGCAAAAACGGCCCGACAGCGCGATCGAGTCATCAACCAGCGCTCCCAAGGGAAATAAACCGATCGCGGGCAACCCCACCAACCAAAGACTTGGGATTTGCGAGCCAGAGGCCCGTTCTCGTCGCGCAAATAATACTCTGACTTGGCAGTACCGACAAAGGCATAGGGCGCGCCGCTGAGCCAAGCAAACAGCAGCGGTACAATATCCCCGCAGGCTAAAATAACGCCGTCTTGATTCCCAGACTGTTGTTGAGTCCGCACCCAAGCGCGGATGGCTTTAAACTGAGCGATGGTCAACTGAAGCAGGCCACCTTTTACATCGCGCAAAAATTCCCTCCCGTCCATGTAAATAAAGCCGCCCGAAGGCATCCGCTGCACCGGGCCGATGATGCGGGCGTTTTCTAGTTGAGCGAAAGCTTGCCCTTCACCCACTAGCGGAAACACGGCTAATTCTGGCGGATGCGGGTGCTGTTGCAGTTCCTGCATGATGCGAAGGGCGATCGCGTCTTCTCCGTGGCCGTTACTGAGGCAAAGTAATTTCAATCCCAACTCTCTCAAAAACTGTCTCTGAATATATAGAAGCAAGATTAGCCGCAGGATGCAAGGTGGTATAGCCGGATTTTGAAGTAATTGGATCGCCGAGCGCAGGAGTCCGGGACTTTTTGGTAAAATAGCAGATGAAACTCTATTTTATAAGTAAAATTCGATGGTACAAACTCTGCCAAAATCTTTGACACTCCAAGAGTTTCTGAAGTTGCCAGAAACCAAACCAGCCAGCGAGTACATTGACGGTGAAATTATTCAAAAACCGATGCCTCAAGGAGAACATAGTGTCATTCAAGGCGAGTTGACAAGTGCTGCTAATACTGCTCTCAAACCTCAAAAGGTGGCGCGAGCATTTCCAGAACTACGGTGCATTTTTGGCGGTCGAGCGATCGTTCCAGACGTGACGGTATTCACTTGGGAGCGCATTCCCCGTAAAGAAAATGGTGGTGTGGCAAATGTGTTTGCGATCGCCCCGGATTGGACTATTGAAATTCTATCCCCCGACCAAAACCAAACTAAAGTTACTAAAAATATTTTACATTGTCTCAAACACGGAACTCAAATGGGTTGGTTAATCGATCCACAGGAGCGATCGGTTTTTGTAGATCGGCCGACTCAATCAACGGATGTGTTTGACGAACCGGAACAGTTATTGCCCATGCCATCTTTTGCCAGGGAATTGCAACTGACAGTAGGAGAATTATTTGGTTGGCTATTAGAGTGATATCATGTCCGAGCGAGCTACCGGACATGATATCACTACTGACCACTGACTACTGACTACTGACCATCGATATATTGCTTTAAAGTAGTCCGAATTTGTTTGAGCTGAAATCCCTTAGCAAGTTGGCGCAGCTTCGAGACCAACGGGACTAAATTAGGTTCTAAACTCTCCAGCTTAGCACTCTCCTCAAAAATTTCTTCAATGTCGCCCATAGCTGCGAGTTTCAAAAGTTTTGCTACTGACTCAGAAGCCGCAGGTAACAGAGAAGAATAAGCAGGAATATCAGAGGCGGGTGACAAATTGGGAGTTTTGCGCTTTTTGTTTTCCGAAGATTCCCCATAAATCCATTCTAGTCCCAAATGCACGCGCAACTGTTCCAAAAAGTGATTTGCTTCGATCGGTTTGGGAAGAAAATCATCGTACCCTGCGAGGATGCTATCTTGCTGCGTAGCCTCGAAAACGCTAGCTGACATAGCGATTAACACAACATCTTTTACTTCCGGCAACTGCCTCAGTTTTCTTGCACTTTCTAAGCCATCCATTACAGGCATCCGCAAGTCCATTAAAATCACATCCGGTTGAAATTCAACAGTTTTGCAGAGGCATTCTTGACCGTTTTGGGCATCTGCGACCTCAAATCCCAAACGCCGCAGCAGCCTGCACAACAAATCGCGATCCAGTTGATTGTCATCCACAATTAGCACTTTCCGCTTGTTGCCGATAAAACCGACAAGCCAGCGTTTTTCCTGCAAAGGAGATACCTCCAAGTACCGTTTAGCTGCTGGCAATTCTAAATCCACCCAAAAAGTGCTGCCTTTTCCCAAAGTGCTGTGGACGCGAATTTCGGTACCCATTAGTTTCGCTAATTTCTGGCTAATCGAGAGGCCGAGACCTGTACCTTCAACAAACGTATTGCCTCCTACTTGGTGGAAAGGCAAAAATATTTCTTCTAACTTGCTTTGATCTATTCCCGTGCCGGTATCCTCGACTTGAAAGCGGATTTTTAAAGCGTGTTTGGCTGCGATCGCATTGTGGGCGAAGCGCATATAATTTTCTTTCAGTTCCGAACTCAAAGTCGAGAACTCATAGTTTTCTCCTTGCCCTCGACTCCAGGCCCCTGTACCGACATAGCCGACTTTGAAAGTCACACCACCACTGTTAGTAAATTTAACGGCATTGCTGAGTAAATTTATGAGAATTTGACGCAATCTTTTTGGATCGACACGAACGCAGCTAGGCAGGGGAGAGACTTGTTCGTAATTAAATAAAATTTCTTTTTGAGAGGCCCGCATCTGAAATAGATCAGCAATATTTTTCATAAAACTTATAAAATTTAACTCTTCCGGGTAGAGTTCCATTTTTCTAGCTTCAATTTTGGAAAGATCTAAAACATCGTCGATTAACATCAGCAGGTGTTGACCGCATTGTTGAATATTGCTGAGACTTTCTTGGTGATCGGAGTTTAAGTCTTTGTCGGTTTTGAGGATTTGAGTGTAACCTAAAACGCCGTTCAAAGGCGTGCGTAGTTCGTGGCTCATATTGGCAAGAAATTCGCTTTTGGCGCGGTTGGCGCTTTCTGCGGCTAATGCAGCTTGTTGGAGGGCAGATTCTGCAAGTTTGCGCTCGACAATTTCCGTTTGTGCTTGTTGAAATAGCGTCGATTGCTGGATCGCGATCGCCAATTGCACGCACAATTGCCGGAGGGATTCTATTTCTGAGGAATCCCAGGAACGGGGGCCACTGCAATCGTGGGCGATCAGGAGTCCCCAGAGCTGGTTTTCTGCCGTCGGTTGGACTTGGGAAAGGCTTTCTCGTGCTTGTAAAATCGGCACTATTAAGTTAGCTTTAACTTCAAATTGTTCGAGAAATTTAATGTGACATTCGCTCATATTTTCCGCGTAAATATCTTCTATGGCGCGAATATTTCCTTGCTGGTAAAGATTAACAAATTTATCTCTAAAACACGTATCCAAATAGTCGAAATTTTGTAAGGAAAGTATATCTTTAGCTACGGATTCGACAACTACAATACCGCTCCAGTCGGGATTAAAGCGGTAAATAACTGTGCGGTCTGTTTGCAAAAATTGCCGCACTTCTTCGACAGCAGTTGTCAGGACTTCTTCTAAATTTAGGGAAGAGCGAATGCGATCGAGCATGGCAACTACTAGCCGTTCTCGCCTTAATTGCTGCTGCAGGGTCATCTCCGCTTGTTTTCGTTCGGTAATGTCGGTAATTACTCCCACTAACCCGATTAAATGACCAGTTTCATCTTTAATGCCGTCGGCGCGAAATAAAGTTGTTACCAGTTTGTTGTTTTTAGTGTTGATTTTGAGTTCGCCTTGCCAAGATTTGCCTTTACGGATCGTTTTAAACATTTCTAGCAGCACTTTAGTTTGGGGGTAAATTGCTGTTAATCCGCCTGCTGTGTTTAGTTCTTCTGGGGTGTAGCCGTACTGTTGAACAAAGGCTTGATTGTGGTAGAGCGATCGCCCTGTCAAGTCAGCAATGCCGATCGCATCGCTGGTGCTTTCCACCGCTTGAGTAACTCGCAGCAAATCTAATTCTGCTTTTTTGCGATCGCTAATATCAGTAATAGTGCCGATATAGCCTTTAATTTCCTGCTTGTCTCCAATTTCTGCAATTGCCTGACCTATCACCCAAATTACCCGACCGTCTGGACGCTGAAAGCGGTATTCTGATTTAAAAGGAATTTTCTCAATAATTGCTCGATGCCATTCAGTTTTTACCCGCTCCGTATCATCGGGATGTATGGCATTCATCCAGCCAGTTTCTGCTGCTAATTCTGCGGTTAATCCCGTAATTTCGCTCCACCGTTGATTCACATACAGGCAATTTCCCAAGGTGTCGGTATGGAATATGCAGACTGGGGATGCTTCTGCTAAAGTTTGGTAGCGGCGCTGACTCGACCGCAGGGCTGATTCTACCTGTTTTCTATTAGTTATATCGCGGACTATAGAAATGATTTCGCCACCGACAAGCCTTGTTAGCGACAATTCTTGAGGGAACTTAGTACCGTCTCTGCGCTGACCAGTAGCTTCTATATTGCAGTACCCTTTTTGCAGGAGCATCGGCATTATTTGTAGTTCAAAAAATAAATTTTCTGCTTTGCTGTAGAGCATTTTCCATTTCTTCCCATACAGTTCGCTAGGGCTAGTCAAGCCGTACATTTTGAGATAAGCGTCGTTGGAATAAATACATTCTTTATTATTATTAAAAATGGCGATTCCGTCATAAGCAGCGGCCATTGCTACTGCTTGTCGCTGGAGTTGGGACTCTGCTTGTTTGCGAGAGGTAATGTCGTGACCGACGGAGTAGATTAAACCTTCTTCACTAAATGGCGATGACGTCCACAGGAAGCATTTGTAAGAACCATCTTTGCAGAGATAGCGGTTTTCAAAGGAGATGCTGGAGGTACCTGCTATTAGTTTGACTCCTTCGGTTGCGGTAGCTTTTCGATCGTCTGGATGAACAAATTCGATCATCGGCTTGGCAAAAAGCTCAGCACTACTGTAGCCTAGAACCGTTGACCAAGCCGGGTTAAATCGTCTAAAATAGCCATCGAAACCTACAATACAAAGCAAGTCTAAGGAGATGGTAAAAAAGTGATCGCGCTCTGTTTGCGCCTGCTTTAATTCAGTGATATCCATCACTAAACCGTCCCAGAGAATATCGCCTTCGCTGCCAGATTTGCTTTCATTCTTGAGCCTTTCCGGTCTCGCCGCTCCTTGCAGCCACTTAACTTTCCCAGATGGCAAAGTCTGTCGCCACTGCTGCTGCCAAGGTTCCAAGGTAGTCGCTGAAATTGCGATCGATGCTTCTAAATCTAAGAGATCGTCTGCGTGAATTCCGCTGAAAATCAGTTCCGCATTTTCCTCGATTTCTTCTGCTTCTAATTCGTACACTTGGCGGCTGCTTGAAGAGACGTAGGGGAAAGACATTTTTCCAGTTTCTGACATTCGTAATTGATAAATTGTTCCCGGCAGGTTAGCTACCAATTTTTGAAAGCGAGCTTCGCTTTGTTCCAGGGCTTTTTGTTGCTTTCTATATTCGGTAAAATCTCTAATTGTACCCACTATTACTTTACTGTCGTCTGCTATTTTAAAGACACTTTTTTTTGTAGAAATTATGTGTTCTCTCCCGGCAGAGTCTGTGAATTTTTCTTCGGTTTCCAAGCAGACACCCGTTGTCAATACTTCTTCATCTTTTGTCCAAAAAACAGCAGCTTCTGATTGGGGGAAAAAATCATAATCTGATTTGCCGATCAGTTCTTGCCGTGATTTGCCGACCAACTGACAAAAAGCATCATTTAATATCATCCAGCGGTGTTGCTCGTCTTTGACAAAAATTGGGTCTGGCGTAGCATTTATGGTGTGGTTTAAAAATTCTTCTGACGCTTTGAGTTTGGCTTCGTAGCGGTAATGATCGCTCACGTCCAACACTACTTCGATTATCCGGTCAATAGACCTGTCCGGGCGACGGATGCAGCGCCGGGAAACTCGCGTGTGAACTATTTCGCCGTTTTTTCTGAGCCACCTTTTGTCTAAGATGTAACCGTCGAGCCTACCTGCTAACATCTGATAAAAATTTTCACAATTAGCCTCCAAATCCTCTGGATGAGTCAACTCTAGCCAATTCTTTTGCACGAGTTCGTAGCGCTCATAGCCCAGCAAATTGCACAGGGCATCGTTAACTTCTATCCAATGACAATTTTGAGGAATTTCGCTGTCAATAATTGGAGCCATGATTGCAATGCCGATCAGGGAATTTTCCACCACCGAGCGATATTTTTCTTCACTTTTTCGCAAAGCATCTTGACTGTTCTGGCGTTCTATGGCGTAACGCAGCGATCGAATTAACAGTTCGCTGTCGATTTTTCTTTTTACCAAATAATCCTGTACGCCGACCGAAATCAACCGCAGGGCAAGTTCTTCGTCGTTTTGGGCGGTCAGAACTACGATCGGCACATTTACCCCGTACTCTTGTACCCGAGCCACCGTCTCGATTCCCAGACTATCTGGCAGTGAAAGGTCTAATAAAATTATGTCAAAAGTTTCTTGATTCAATCGCTGCTGCGCTTCGCTGAGACGCTCTACTTTCGTCAGCACTATACGCTGCGCGCCGCCAATTTCTGACAGCAAATCTTCAATCAGCTCAGCTTCCTGAGGGTTGTCTTCTACTAACAAAACTTTAAAGCAGATAGGAGGCAAAGCTAAGTTAAAAACTGCTTTCATAATATTTCTTAACCAAGTAAATATTAAACTAACTTGAATTTTACCTGTGATTTTCAGGGCAGTCATTCAATTGCACGTACACATACATCTACAGTCTGATTGGGGAGGGTAAGCAAGCGCTACAAAAATTATGTTTAATAATGAAAATTATATCACGCACCAACTAGACTGTCAACGGAATATAACTTTTGTTCTAACTGGCAATTTATACCAGTTAAAAAAAGAATGCAACTGTAGCCCATCTCCCACCCCGATAGTCACAATCCTTCCCAATAATTCAATGCTTTCATCTGCCATATTAAATAGTATTAACTTCTAGATTGTACCTTATAGGTTAGGAGTTAAAGTTTATAAAATAATAAATTTTATCTACTTTAGAGCTTATCCCTTTTGCCGAAAGTATGTCTCGATTAAGCGAGAGTAAAGTAAAAAGTTGAACCTTGATCCGGTTGCGATTCCACCCAGATACATCCGCCGTGAAGTTCCACAATTTTTTGACAAATTGCTAAACCAATACCTGTCCCAGAATATTCTCTTTGAGTATGCAAGCGTTGGAAAATTTGAAAGATACGTTTTTGATGCTGGGGAGCAATCCCAATTCCATTATCTGAGACAGAAATTAACCAGCTTTCCTCCTGTTTGCAAGCGGTAATATGAACCACAGGCGGTGCATCGTGGCGATATTTAATCGCATTGCTGACTAAGTTTTGAAATAGCTGTACGAGTTGAGAAATATCCCCCATTACCGCGGGTAATTCGCTGTAGGTGATAACAGCTTTAGTCTCGCGGATCGCCCCTTGCAGGTTCGCGAGTGCTTGCTCGACTGCGTGATTGCAATCTGTCAGTTCAAAAGGTTTCCGACTCCGGCCAACGCGCGAATATTCGAGTAAATCGTCAATTAAAGTTTGCATTCTGGTGCAGCCCTGAACGATATTACCGATAAACTTACTACCTTGGCTGTCGAGTTGGTCTTTGTAGCGTTTTTCTAAAAGTTGAGCGTAACTGGCAATGGTTGCTAAAGGCGCTTGCAAGTCATGAGAAGCCACATAAGCAAATTGTTCTAGTTCTGCATTTGAACGCGCCAATTCTTGGTTAGATTTTAATAGAGCAGATTCGGCGCGCAGGCGGTGGGATATCTCTTGTTGGAGTACCAAATTTTGCTCTTGCAGAGCTTTTTCAACAGCGCGACGGGTGCTGATTTCTTGTTGCAAAATTTGGTTTTTTTCCTGAAGAGTTTGTTCGACTGCTAAGCGGCTCGTGATTTCTTCTTGCAGCAGCATATTTTGTTCTTTTAGCTGCTTTTGTAAATTCCGCAGGCTGAGGTGACTTTCGATGCGGGCGAGAACTTCTTCAAACTGAAATGGCTTGCTGATATAGTCAACAGCTCCCACAGCAAATGCGTTTACTTTGTCAAAAACTTCATCTTTAGCGCTGATAAAGATTACCGGGATTTCGCGAGTTTTTGCTTCTAGTTTCAAGTGCTGACAGACTTCGTAGCCGTTCATTTCTGGCATCATTATGTCGAGCAAAATCAAATCTGGTGGATTAGAATTGCAGGCTCTCAGAGCCATTTTTCCGTTAATCACGCAGCGGGGGGTGTACCCCCTCTGAGTCAACATCGTAGACAACAAACGCAGGTTTTCTGGTGTATCGTCCACTACTAAAATGTTTCCTAACGGCGTCCCTGGTTGGTGATTGTTCATTGATTATTTCCCAGTTCCTATTTTCTTCACAAAAAATGTTTGCAGCTATTTTATTTAGGACTTACGGAAAACACCCGGTTTCTACTAAAAATATTGGGTAAACAAAACGAGAAATCTGGTCATAAACCGGGTGTTTAGGCGTTTGTGCAAAGCAAGTCCTGTTATTATTCGTTTACCAATCCTCAAATCCCCAGCAGCAGAGTCAGAACATTATTGCCCCAAGCCAATCCTTTGTCTAAAACCTTAAAGCCCGCGACTTTGCACATAGCTTCTAAAGAAGTAGCTGTAGGCAGCCACCAGCACGCCGCCAAATTGTCCATATCAAAAACTGCTTTTTCAGTTATCCCTATAAGTGGGTTGTTGTTGAGGTAGGGCTGCCAGTAAGCTGTTAAAATAGCTCGTTCAGCGTCGTCCAAAGCGGGAATAAACATTACTCCAGAAGCGGGAATTTCATAGCGTCCCAACTCATTTTCTATAACTTCTTGGGTGATAGCTGAAGTGAAAACTAAATGCTCGCGAGTTATCTGACGCAAGGCAACTAAAATCTGCAACGGATGGGGGTGGTGGTATAAAACTCCTGCACAGTGCACTACATCGTAAGGCTCGCCAATGTCTGCAAGCTTAATTTGAGTTATATCTCGATTGATACAGTGATAATTAGCAATATTTAAACTTGTCATGCGATCGTGAAAATTTTGCCACCAGTCGAGGTATGCCGGCATGGCATCAATCATTGTCAGAGAAACTGCACCGTATTTGCTAGCTACAGATACTTTTTCGCTGACAGTTCCCCACAATCCGCCTACTTCTGCAAAAGTCTTGCCTTTGACTACTCGGGCAATGTAGCGATCGCGAATATCCTTAGCCTCTAACTCTAATAATAGAGTAGATTCCCCTGTTTGACGCTGTTTTTCTAAAATCTCCTCTAATTTTTGCGAGATTTCTGGATCTTTTGGTCTAATTTCTAATGCCATCAAGTACAACATTATGGCTTCGTTAAGCCGAGCGCTCTCAGCAAACTTTTGGGCTATTTCGCAGTAAAATTCAGGAGCGTGCTGCGGCTGCATTTCGTGGTGATAGTAGCTAGTTGCTACATCTGAATCTACCGGAGTTCTTTTAATTAGAGCCTCACCTAACTTTAGGTAAATTTTCGGGAGGGACGGCTCGATTTGAAGCGCACAAAGGTAGGCGGAAACAGCATCGTTCCATGCGTGACTTCCACTCAAAGCATCGCCTAAATTGTAATAAGACCAAGAAATAGTGGGATTAAGTTCAATAGCACGTTGGTAAGCGGTAGCTGCAGCTTTCCACTGTTGGGTTTTTAACAGCGCTTCTCCTAAATTATGGTAAGTCCAAGAGAATTCGGGATTGAGTGCGATCGCCCGCCGATAAGCGAATGTTGCTGCTGCAAATTTTTGAAGTTTAACTAAAGTCAAAGCTAAGTTATAATGAGACCAAAATAAATCCGCATTTAGTGCGAGCGCCCGTTCGTATGCAGCCTCAGCTTCTGACCACTTTTCTAGTTTAAAAAAAGCATCTCCTAACTTGTGAAAAGCAGCGAAAAAATTCTGGTCTACTTCAGTAGCGCGCTGGTAAGCTGCGGCGGATTCAGACCATTGTTCTAATCGATCGTAAGCTGCACCGATGCTGTAGTAAGACCAAGAAAAATCCGGGTTAATTTCAACAGCCGTGCGGTAGGCGATCGCAGCTTCTTGCCATTTTTCTAAATTGAGCAGCACGCTGCCTAAGTTGTAGTATGACAAAAAAGAATTGGGATTTAAATCAATACTTTTTCGGTAGGCAGTCTCCGCTTCGCGCCAGAGTTCCTTGGCTTGCAAAACATTGCCTAATTTGTAATGAAACTCCGAAATGTCCGGCTGGAGTTGAATAGCTTTGCGGTAGTGAACAATAGCTTCGTCCCACTGTTTCAGCTCGCTAGCAGCTTCTGCTATTTTGCAATAAGCTTCGCAACAACTCGGGTTTAAAAAAATGGTGCGGTGGTAACAAACTAGCGCTTTTTCTGGCTTATTTTGGGCAAGCAATGTATTACCCCAATCTAGATATTCTTCCGCTATTTCTATCGGCTCCAAGATGAGTGCTTGATACCAACAGTCTGCTGCTTCCTCAGCCTGACCGACTTGGGTAAATATCCGGCTCAAATTTCGATAAAATCCTGCAAAGTCCGGTTGGAGGGAGATGGCTTTTTGGTAACAGGCGATCGCCTCTTGCCACTGTTCCAATGTAGCGCATAGAGTGCCGAGGTTAGCAAAAGCTTCGGCAAAATCCGGTTGCCGGGCGATCGCAACTTTATACCAATACCTTGCGTCTTCTAGTTTACCCTGAGCTTGCAGCGCCTTCCCCAAGGTCTTGCAAGTCTCTGCAGAGTTGGGATCAGATGCCAAAACTTGTTGGCAAAGTGCGATCGCCCGATCGAAATTCCCTGTAGCTAAATAAATTTCTGCCTGCTGCTGGAAATTCACTTGCACTGTTTCTGAATTCATTTTTTCTTTTCCTTTGGAGTAATGATTATCTGTAAGATTATATGCTAGAATTTGCCAAACTTCAAATTTTTGTAATTAGAGCTACCGAGCACAGAATAGTGCTGAATGTCCGCGACATTAATATAAACTAGATAATCATAGGTTAACAGCAAGCGAAAAAATAATGTCAACAGCCACTCGGACACCGCAAGTAAGCGTAATTATACCTGTATATAATGGCGATCGCTACATCGTGCAAGCGGTTGAGAGCGCCCTACATCAAACTTTTACTAATTTGGAGATTATAGTTGTAGATGACGGTTCGACAGATTGCACGCAGCAAGTATTGCAGCCTTATCTTGACAGAATTCGCTACATATATCAGGAAAATCAAGGAGTAGCAGCCGCCCGAAATCTTGCTTGTCAACTAGCGCAAGGCGATTTTTTGGCTTTTCTAGATGCTGATGACTATTTCCTACCATCCAAGCTAGAGAAACAACTAGCTTGCTTTGACGCTGATCCCGCATTAGATATGGTGCAAACAGGTTGGCTGATGGTCGATGAAACAGGGAAAGATATTTTTGAGATGAAGCCTTGGCAGCAAGCGCCTAAATTAGATTTAGAAAGCTTTATTATATTTAAATGCGTGCGTCCCAGTGCGATGATGCTGCGCCGAAAGTGGTGGGAAAAATTGGGCGGTTTCAATGATAATTTTCCGTTGGCTGAAGATTTGGACTTTGCCTTGCGTTTAGCTTTAAAGGGGTGCAGAGCAGTTTGGTTAGAAGAGATTCTTACCTGTTATCGCCAGCACAATTCTAATATCATGTCAAGCGGTTTGCCGCTAATGAAGAATACAGAAGTTTTGATGAAAGAATTCTTCAAGCGACCTGATTTGCCTGAGTCAATTCGCCAGTTAAAAAACCAAGAACGCTATCTATGCTTCAAGTGGCTGGCATGGCGGATGTACCGCGACGGTCATCTAGCAGAGATGGCCCAGTGTTTGGAAAAATCATTGCAATATACGCCTTTTTCGCCCACAAAAACAGTTTTGAATTGGCTGGAAACTTTTAGGATAGCTTCAATAGAATATGGTGAAAATTTTGATGCTTATTCGCTGAGTAAGTTAGCGGAATGGCAAGAGATAATTCTGATGGTGATGACTAATCCACCCCAATCTCAACAGAGTTCTATTCCCACACCTTCAAAAGCGCGTGAAGCGAAGCTATCCCGTAGGGAAACGCACATTCTACTCTACAACACCGATGATCCGGGCGTGGGAGGATTAGCGCAGTACAATCATGCCATTCTTTGTCAGTTAGCCCTATTAGGCTATCGAGTCACTTGCGTGCAAACGAAACATTCTAGCCCCTTGCTTGAGCGAGAACGAGAGTTAGGTATAGAGCACTTGTGGCTCGATTTTAGCGGTCATAAAGATTTACAGCGGGTATTAAGAAATACTCAGGATGCACGAGAGCTTTTTGCTAGCAATCAACCGGATATGATTATTTTTAGCGATGGTTGGCCATTTTCCAATTTTGCAGCTAAACAGGTAGTTATTGAAATGGGAATACCATACATGATGGTGATTGGGTTAGTTATGCCAGAACACGCAACTTTTGCCTGCGGGGATGTAGTGCCTTATGTAGAAGGAGTGCTTCACCACTGCCTGCAAGCTAGAGCCTTGATTGTTGGCGCTTATGAACATTTGAATTTATTGTGCCAACATTTCAAGTTGCCAAAAGAGCGAGGACAAGTGATTTACTTGGGACGTTCTCCTGAATATTTTTTACCTCCTAATGCTGCGGCTCGTCAACGCCTGCGACAAGAAATAGAAATTCCTGAAGATGCGATTGTCTGTTTCACATCGGCTCGATTGGCATCGATTAAAGGGCATCGATATCAGCTCGAAGCAATCAAGCAGTTGCAACAGTCTCCTGTGTGGTCTAAACTGTATTTTGTGTGGGCAGGAACTGGTGAGGGAAGCGCTGACAATGTAGAACTAGAATTGAGGGAAACTATTAAAGAGTTAGGGGTGAGCGAGCGCGTGAAGTTGATCGGACAGCGCTGGGATATCCTAGATTGGCTGGATGCTAGCGACATATTCATTTTAACTTCTCTAGCAGATGCAGCGCCTTCTTTTTCAGTAATGGAAGCGATGGCTAAGGGATTGCCGGTAGTTGCAACGGCTGTCGGCGGTATTCCTGAAGGGCTTGGCGATACTGGGAAATTGTTGCCCGATCCGAATACCGATCCAGAGGGAACTGCGAGGGAATTGGCGGAAACTGTAGAAGCTTGGGCAATGAATCCCGAATTACGGCATCAAATCGGTCAAGTTTGCAAACAGCGAGCCGAGAAAGTGTTTAAAGAGGAACGAATGTTGGCAGAGTCGATTGAGGCGATTGAAAAAGCTTTACTTTTCGATAATCGCCAAACAGATCCATTTGTTACTCAAAAAGAGGTGCAGAGGTCAATGGCGAAGATAGAAAACCGGGTGCACTACAGCTCTTTAGTGTGGAATGCTTGGCAGGCTTACTGTCAAGAAGATCTAAGCGGCATGCAGAAGTCGCTGTTAGAATCTTTGAAGTACACACCTTTTTTGACTACAGAAACGCTGTTAAACTGGGTAGAATATTTTGGCAATTTTTCCTTAATTAAAGGGCATAATCTAGATACATATTCTCTCATTAACTCAGCAGAATGGCAACAATTAGTCGAGGAATTACAGGGGATTGAATCTGTATTTTATGCACGCTAGAATACCAGATTTACCTTTCAAATTCGGAATGCTGTCAACAGTAGAATGGCATCTGCCTTCTGCCTGACCTCCGTTACATCCGTTTCAGAATCCGTTGCCGAACCCTTCCTTATCATCGATAAAATTCATGTCAATAGCAAATCCGGCATCGCGAGTAAGTGTAATTATTCCAGCATTTAATGGCGATCGTTACATCGCGCAAGCGGTAGAAAGCGTCATCAGCCAAACATATAAAAACTGGGAAATTATCGTCGTAGACGACGGCTCAACCGACGACACCCGCCAAGCATTGCAGCCTTATTTTGACAAAATTCGCTATGTTTATCAGGAAAACCAAGGAGTAGCTGCCGCGAGAAACCGAGGAATTCAAGAATCCCGAGGTGAATTAATTGCTTTTTTAGATCAAGATGACTTTTTTTTGTCAGATAAGTTAGCTGGACAAGTTGCGTTATTTGACGCTCAGCCATCACTAGGAATTGTTAATAGTGGCTGGCGAATGGTAAAAGAGCAAGGCGAAAGTATTTTCGATGTCACACCCTGGGAATATTTGCCTCAGCTAGACTTAAAAACCTGGATTGTTTATATGCCCCTACTTCCGAGCGCGATGATGTTTTCGCGACAGTGGTTGGAACGAGTCGGCGGCTTTGATTCTCAGTATGATTCAGTAGATGATGCCGACTTAATCTTGCGTTTAGCACTATCGGGCTGCGAAGCTGCTTGGTTGCCTCAAGTGACAGTATGCTACCGCCAGCACGGGCAAAATGTGTCGATCCAGAGAGCGCTGAAACAGGCAAACCTTGCTATTAAATTAAAGCAAAATTTATTCAGCAGATCCGACTTGCCAGAGGACATCCGTCAATTGGAAAAGCCGGCTTTTTATGAGATTCTAACATGGATGTCGTGGCAACTTTACTATAGCGGCTATCCGGTGCAAGCACTGGAGTATTACCAAAAATCTTTCCTTTATACTCCTTACTCGCCAGAGAAAACAGTAATAGATTGGCTTGCTCGTCTGACTGCAATTTCTAAATCTTACGGACTTGACCCCGACACTGAATCTTTAAGAAACTTACCAGAATGGAAAAAGTTAATGGTTAGCATACTTCCCAAAAAAACAGCGCGAGTCAGCGTAATCATCCCCACTTACAACTGCGAGCGCTACATTGTCAAATCCATAGAGAGTGTTCTTAACCAGACTTATCAAAATTGGGAAATTCTCGTCATAGACGACGGTTCAACTGACAACACTCGCCAAGTTTTAGCACCTTACCTCGATTTAATTCAATACATCTATCAAGATAACCAAGGAGCAGCAATTGCTCGAAATCATGCTTGTAAGTTAGCAAAAGGGGAATTTTTAGCTTTTCTAGATGCTGACGACTTTTTCCTACCAAAAAAACTAGAAAAACAAGTAGCTTGCTTTGATGCTGACCCCACATTAGATATGGTGCAAACAGGTTGGCAGATAGTTGGGGACAACGACGAAGCCATTTATGGAGTAAAGCCTTGGGAAGAAGCACCAAAATTAGATTTAGAAGCCTTTGTTTTCTACAAATCAGTGCGTCCCAGCGCCATGATGCTGCGGCGCGAGTGGTGGGAACGCTTGGGAGGTTTCGATCCTCGCTTTCCGCCAACCGAAGATTTAGATTTTGTCCTACGTTTAGCTTTAAAAGGCTGCAAGTCAGTTTGGTTAAAAGAGATATTAACCGGCTATCGTCAGCACGACAGCAATATCATGTCTAACGGCTCCAAATTAATGAAAAATACGGAAATAGTGATGGAGCAATTTTTCGCCAGGCCAGACTTACCTCAGCACATCCGTGACTTAAAACGCGCGGAACGTTACAAGTGTTTAGTATGGATAGCATGGCGGATGTACCGCGACGGATATTTGCCAGAAATGGTCGAAAGTCTGCAAAAATCTCTGTATTACACTCGTTTGACCGGCACTGAAACTGTTTTTAATTGGCTGGAAACTTTTAAGGGGGTTTCGGAACAGTACGGCGACAACTTTGATGCCTATGCCTTAACCAATTTACAGGAATGGCAAGACATAGTGGCGATCGCAGCTAACAATCCTTATCAGTTCCAATCGGCTTCCACTTCAGCTTCTCGGCCGCCAACAAAGCACGTACTCCTGTACACAGAAGACTCAGGAGTCGGCGGATTGGCTCAGTTTAACCACTCGCTGATGTGTAAATTAGCTGCCGATGGCTACCGAGTAACCAGCGTTCAAAGTCAAGCTTCTAACCCTTTAATTACCGAACAAAAACAGCTCGGTATCGAACATATTTGGCTAGAGTTCGACACGATGAAAGAGTTTTTGCGAATCGCTTACAATTTGGATGATGCTCAAAAGATTTACGCCCAGGCTCGACCGGATTTAATTATATTTAGTGACGGCTGGCCGATGGCTAACTTTGCAGCTAAACAAGTTGCGATCGAGCAAAATATACCGTACATAATCAGTCTGGGTTATATCAATCGCAATTATGAAACCTTTGATCGCGGCGATCAAATTCCCTATTTCGATGCAGTTGCCTACCAGTATATGGTAGCCCAAGCAGCAGTAGCAGTTTCCTACGAGAATTTAAACTTGTTCCAAAGTCTATTTAAAGCGCGTCTAAAACGAGGAAAAGTAATCTATTATGGCAGACCAAATAGTTATTTTGAGCCGCCGGATCTTTGCACTCGCCAACGCCTGCGTCAAGAACAAGGAATCCCAGAAAATGCTATAGTTTGTTTTACGGCGGCGAGATTAACTCCAATTAAAGGGTATCAGTATCAATTGCAGGCGATCGCCCAATTGAAAAATCGTCCAATATGGCCCCAAATTTACTTTGTTTGGGCTGGGCCTGGGTCTACTACTCACGACAATATGGAACCTGAATTAAGAGCAACTGTGAGCAAATTGGGAGTAGAAGAACAGGTTAAATTTTTAGGACAGCGCTGGGATATTGCCGATTGGCTCGACGCCAGCGACATCTTTATTTTATCTTCCCAAGCAGAAGGAATGCCGTTAGCAATTATGGAAGCAATGGCGAAAGGATTGCCCGTAATTGCCACAGCAGTCAGCGGGATTCCTGAAGAATTGGGAGATACGGGAAAGTTGTTGCCCGATCCTACAATCGACCCAGAAGGAACTGTAAAAGAGTTGGTAGAAACCGTGGAAATATGGGCAGAAAATCCCGAATCGCGCCGACTTGCAGGACAAGCGTGCAAAGCGCGAGCCCAAGAACTATTCAAAGAAGAACGGATGCTTCGGGAATATGGAGAAATAATTGAACAGGCATTTGTAAGTGACGATGAGAGCGACAGTTTCTCTATTAGTCCGAAACTCAAAAAGCAGGTACAGCAAGTGGATAGCCTGCTGCAATACTATTATTTAGTGTGGAAAGCTTGGGAGGCTTACGATTGGGGAGATATGTCCGGGATGGTAAATAATTTGCAATCTGCTTGGGCCTGCACACCTTATTTTACCACAGAAACAATCTTTGATTGGGTGAAAAGTTTTGGCATTTTTGCTGCGGAAAAAGGGGTTAATTTCGATAC
The DNA here is from genome assembly GCF_036700845.1 of Microcoleus sp. S13_C5. Taxonomy (NCBI): domain Bacteria; kingdom Bacillati; phylum Cyanobacteriota; class Cyanophyceae; order Oscillatoriales; family Microcoleaceae; genus Microcoleus; species Microcoleus sp. S13_C5. The sequence goes on along the minus strand of NZ_JAUBPR010000018.1, from coordinate 63,917 downwards.
CAACGAGCTGATTAACTCGCGTTCGTGGCAACAAGTGATAGAATCAATACAGGGTTTTGAAGTGTTGTCGTCCGTTCGTTAAAGCTGAGATGTTGCAGCATTCTTAGGAACGGGCAAGATGCCCATTCCCCAAAAAATTAACCAAAGAAAAGATATGCAATTTTCATTCAAGTTCCCACGTATTAATAAACTGCTGCCAATTTGTTTAGCTATTGTCACTGTTCTGTTAATAGCCTATTTTGGACAGCCAAGAGCGATCGCCCAGCTTCGATCGAACGTTACAGTAGATTTTGGACAGCCAGCCACCAGTACAATTTCCATGAGTGGCATCCTGCACGGAATCGACACTGCCAAACCGCCGGATAGCTCGATCAAACCCTTGCAGCCCAAGCTTTGGCGGGCGGGGAGACTCGATATTTACGATCGAGTAATCGCCAGCGGAGCCGAGTTTCAGTTAGTAGTCAGCGACTTGTGGGGCTACGGTAGCAATCCCAACGGCTGGCCCTATCAAAACTACCCTGCATGGGAAGCATTCATCCGACAGTTAGCCCAGCAAAATAAAGGCAAGAAAATTATTTGGGATGTATGGAATGAACCAGATTTAAAAAATCCGTTTTGGAATGGAAGCAGAGAACAATTCTTTGAAACCTACAAAAGAGCTTACAAAATTTTGCGAGAAGAATTAGGACCGTCAGCAATAATTGGCGGGCCGAGCATTACCAACTACAATAAAGGATATCTGACCGCTTTTTTGAATTACTGCAAAGCGAACAAACTGGAAGTAAATTTTCTAGCTTGGCACGAACTCAATGATACAATGATCTTATTTGTTGACGATCATGTAATTGATGCTAAACGTAATTTCCAGCAAAGTCCCTCTTACAAGGAACTGAACTTGCAAAAAATTTACGTCAACGAAATTGTAGGGAACTTAGCGCAGTACCAGCCGGGGGACATCTTAGGTTATTTGTATAATTTAGAGTATGCAAAAGCTGATGGCGCTTGCAGAGCTTGTTGGGAGAGTAAAGGGCCAAATAAAGTTAGCAATTGCTTCAACAATACGCTGAGTGGGATGGTCACGCCTAATACCTTTGAGCCAAGAGCAGCTTGGTGGGCTTACAAAGCTTATGCTGACGGAGTTAATTCGCGGGTGCAGAGTTGGTCAAATAACAATCGCCTTGTCGCTTTAGCCAGCAAATCAAATCCTCAAGGTAAAGCACAGATACTTTTAGGTTATTTTGACCCCAATTTTTCCTCAGCAACAACGGTAACATTAAGCCTCGGAAATTTGGAGCAGCTAGGTATTCAAAGAGGTCAGAAAATCACTCTAAAATTAGAAAAAATTCCCAACAATCAAGAAGTAGCCGTGCCACAGCTTGTCACTGTTAAAGAAGAAAGTTTGTCTGTGGGTAGCGGCAGCTTGGCTTATGTTATCCCTAATTTAAACGTCCACGAAGGCTACTTATTGACGGTTAGCAAGTGAGCTAGCTATCCTATTAAATTGTGAACAAATTGTAGGGACATGGCGCCGTGCTCTTACAAATATATAGATTTTAGCTGGGATTTTTTAAAGATTTTTGCACCGATTCCAACCACTCTCGGACTGTTTTATTTTCGGATTGTGGGTCGTAGTAACACCCTAATTCATCGAGGACGAATGCTTCTAAATCGGCTGGGGCGATCGGCATTTCGAGCAGTTTGCTGAGTTCTTGCGATGCAGCTTCAACACTTGGGCGCGGTTCGCTGCTGCGGTAGTTGTTCACTACATCGCTGGGAGTGTCAGCTTCTAACGGCCAGTCTTGGTGAAAGTAGGAACTGAAAAATTGGGTTAAATGAGGAAATTGATTGATCATTGGGGATAAGCTGTGAGAATAAAGTATCCGGGAGGTAATTTGGCGCTGCGCTGGAGGACGATTCTCAGGCGAGATGTTGAAGTTGCTTTGGATGCGCGGCGACGCAGAGTAATGCCAATTATTCTGTTGGCATTGTAGTCGATCGTATAACGATTACCTCGGCTGTTCACCCAAGAGTCGATCGCACTTTGATTTCTGTTCATTGCTTCTGCAATAGCCGCTTCGGCGACGGAACGATCAGTAAAGGAAGATGCGGCAGAAATTGTCGTTTCGCTTGCGAGTCGCTGTGCTAGTTGTGCTTCTGTTTTACCAACGTGTCTCTCTAAAGTGTGTCCTCCTGCTGATTCGTGAAAGTCTAATCCGCCGCCCGGTATGTTGGGTACAAAAGCTACGGTGGTTTGTGGTAGGGGTGAGCCTTCCGGTGCAACAACCGTGGCGTAAACACCAGGTATAGCCGATTGGAATAATATAATTATTGAGGCGATCGCACAGAGGATACCTAAAAACTTTTTTAGGCGATCGAGTTTATTTTTCATTGCTGTTGAATCTATTTCTTATATTTAGTATAGGTATTTGCTCTTCTTTTGTCTATTTATTAATCGACTCTTAATAAGTTAAAAATTGCGCTGTATTCAAATATACTGTCCGCAGTACCCACCTACTGTTAGTTAGAAAGTTCGCGCAGCATTCAAATACACGGTGCGGTCGCGCGCACCCTACGATTATTCCTAAATAGAGGTAAATAGAGGGTGCTGGGCGCCCAGCCTACAATTATTGAGAATAGTTTGTGATTTCTGTGGTTTACAAAGCTTCACTCAGTATGAGAAAAAGTTAATAATTCTTTGAATAAATCACTGATGATTGATGATAAATTAATTGATCATCTTTATAAAAATAAAAAAAATGCAAGTAGTTATCCTAGCAGGTGGTCTGGGTACTCGTCTCAGAGAAGAAACAGAATTTCGTCCCAAACCCTTAGTTGAGGTAGGGGGGCATCCAATTATTTGGCACATCATGAAAATCTATGCACACTACGGTTTCCAAAACTTTATTGTGTGCTTGGGCTATCGCGGCAACATGATTAAAGAATATTTCCTCAATTATGAAGCCATGAACAATGACTTTACTATCTGTCTGGGACGGCAAAATACCATCACTTATCACGAGGAACATCTCGAACAAGATTTTAAAGTGACACTAGCTGAAACTGGCGCGGCAAGCATGACGGGAGGGCGGGTAAAACGGATCGAAAAATATATCGATCGCGAGAATTTCATGGTGACATACGGCGATGGAGTTGCTGATGTCGATATTGACGCCTTGATGGATTTTCACAAATCTCACGGGAAGCTGGCAACTGTCACTACATTTCGCCCGATTTCTCGCTTTGGAATTTTGGAGGTAGATAGCGATAGCCGCGTAGTTCAATTTACTGAAAAACCTCAAATCGACGGCTGGATCAGTGTTGGGTATATGATATTTAACCGCCGGGTATTTGAGTATTTGGGGGGAGATGATTGTATTTTAGAACAAGAGCCGATGCAGCGTTTGGCTGCAGATGGACAGTTGATGGCTTACCGTCATGACGGCTTCTTCTTTGCGATGGATACTTTTCGAGAATACAAGTATTTAAACGAACTTTGGGATGAAGGCAAGGCTCCTTGGAAAGTGTGGAAATAAGTTAGTTTGGGGGCGGGAATTTCTCCCCGCCCCACATAATTTTGACACAAAATCACTATAAAATGACTTCAGAAACCCGGTTTATTCGTAGATTTATCGTGGCTCGTCGCAAAACTCGTAGAAACCGGGTTTCTAGCTAGCTATGCGTGGGCTATACAACTTTCCGAAGTAAGGGTAAAAATTACGATAAAATAATTCTAAAAAATGGATTTCCAAGATATTCTCAACAGCACAGAAACTTACCTACAAAAGTGCGTTGCACCACACGCGGAAATTATTGACAGCGACTCGGAAGCGCTAAAAACAGCAGTTGCGGGATTGGAAGATCGATCGCTCTTAGCATTGCGAGTTCCCCAAAAATGGGGCGGTGCCGAGATTGCACCGGAGATTTTTTACCAATATCAGGAATTGACGGCTCGATATTCCGGCGCTTTGTCTTTCCTGCAAACTCAGCACCACAGCGCAACTGCGATGATTGCCAACAGCGACAATGAAATGCTAAAAAGCAGATACTTGCCCGCGATCGCCCAAAAAGAGTTACGCTTGGGTATTGGGTTTTCGCATTTGAGGCGATCGGGCAATCCGGCCGTCACCGCAACTCCCACAAAAGCGGGCTATTTATTGTCAGGAAAAGTTCCTTGGGTAACAGGTTTTCGCTTGTTTCAAAAGTTTATTGTAGCGGCGGTACTTCCTGACGAACGCGCTGTTTTCGGTTTAGTGCCTTTTGCCAATATTGAAGGCGAATATGGTAAAATAGCTTGTAGCGAAATCATGCAGTTAATCGCCATGAACTCGACTAATACTGTGACAACCACTCTAGATAATTGGTTGCTGCATGAATCGGAAATAATTTCACTTAAACCTGTCGGCTGGATTTCGGAAAACGACAGCAAAAATATACTGAATTTTGTTCCGGGTACTTTTGGGTGTATTCGAGCGGGATTGGATGTAATTGCAGTAGCGGCGGCTGCTAAGAATTCACCTTTTATAACGGTGGCTTGCCAAAAACTAGAGCAAAAGCTCGATCGGCTAAAACAGAATTTCTCACAATCTCAACATAGCTCGAAAGCAGAACAATTAGCGATGCGAGCTCAAGCCATTGATTTAGCCGTGCGTTGCGGGCACGCTGGGGTTGCAGTTTCTAGCGGTGCTGCTAACGGTGCGGTACACCCGGCTGGGAGAGTTTATCGAGAAGCTTTGGTGTATACTGTTTCGGGGCAAACAAAGGATGTGATGGAAGCAACGCTCGATCGAGTAATCCAATTTTAGATTTTAGATTTTAGATTTTAGATTGAGATCGCAGAAGGTCAAAAACTCAACTGTGTTTAATAAATAATAGATATATTTAACCTGATGACAAACAACTTTAAGTCAAATAACTTAAAAACGATCGCCTACAGCAAAATTGTAGACTTAACCCATGCAATTCACCCAAATATTCCCATCTGGCCGGGTGATCCAGCCACAGAAATTGCCACAGTATCTCAAATAGAAAAAAACGGCTATTTCCTGCGAAAATTCTCAATGGGAGAACACAGTGGCACTCACATCAACGCGCCCAACACCTTTTATGCAGGAGGCGCCAGCATTGATAATTATTCCCCGCAGTCGCTGGTTGTGCCGGCAATTGCGATCGACATCCGAAAGCAAAGTCTTGCCAATCCCGACTACACTTTAACAATTGATGATATATTGACTTGGGAACGGCAGCACAAACTTATAGAACCGGGAAATCTAGTTTTATTGTATACTGGGTGGCAAGAAAAATGGGATGACGAGAAAACATTTTTCAACCGAGACGCTCGCGGAATTTGCCACTTTCCCGGATTTGGCAAAGCAGCAACTCAATTTTTGCTAGAAGAACGCTCTATCACGGGAATTGGAACCGACACACACGGAGTCGATACCGGGCCAGATGAAAGTTTTGCGGTTAACAAATTGGTATTGGAAAAGCAGCGAATAGTGCTGGAGAATCTGGCAAATCTCGACTTGTTACCGACGACTGAAATCACTTTAGTTATCGGAATATTGCGCCTTTTGGGAGGTTCCGGTTCGCCCGTGTCGGTGTTAGCTTTTGTTGCTTGAGACGGTAAAACTTACATCTTGCACCATGCTCAAGAACAGGCAAGATGCCTGTTCCCCAAAGAGTGAATTTTCTTGTGAAACAGGCATCTTGCCTGTTCCTAAACAGGTAATTGAGAATGGTGCAATATCTCAGGTAAAATTAGATTGAGAAAAGTCGAGTAAAAACAATTAAATTAATGACAGAACTGCCCAAGGATCTCAACGAGGCGATCGCCCAATCCCGCATTGCCACCGCCGCTGCCCTCTCGGACGGCAAAACTCTACTGCAAGTCGAATTAGTATTTCCAGAAATCGCCCTGCAAGCACAGTCTATCACCCTAGAATTCCTCCCAGAATTTGAGGAAATCTACCCCGGAGTCAAAGTCTTTTTTCCCGACGCCGGTGCGGCAGCCCTCGCGCGCCGCGACTGGGGAGAAACACCGTTTAAAGTCACTGATTTGGGCAGCAGTCGCAGCCCTGTTGAAGATAAAATAGCACCGGAAGATCAACTTTTCATTTTGATCAATCCAGCAGCCGTAGAAGTTGCCCAAGTGGAAAAAATTTACATAGCTGCGGCCGGTCGCCCAGTAATTCTACTCAACCCGCGCCTGGAAGATGTTGCCACTATAGGTATAGGCTATGCGGGCCGCCAATTGCGCGATCGCTTCCTCAGCAAAATTGAATCCTGCTACTACATCAGACCCCTAGACACTGCTGCTTTATTCCGCTGCTACCCCCAATCGTGGCAAGTGTGGCTGGAAACAAACAACGAATACGAACTAATTTCTGAAACCGCCCAAAAACCAGTCGGAGACGATTTAGAGCGGATTTTAGCCAAAGCTCTCGGAACCGACGATCCTGACTCCACTACACCTGCCAAACCTGTAAAAAAGAAAGGTTTTTTGGCAGAACTCCAGACATTCCTCAAAGCTTTGACTCAGTGACAATCGTTAAGGCTCGATCGTATTTTAGGGTGTGTCAGCTAGGATTATTTTCGACTTAATCCGTCGGCTAATCGCTGATGCACCCTAAAGCGTGAAATAACTCACAGCTTTGCCTCACTAACAGCAGTTGCAGAAGCACAATTAACAGCTTGCCTGTGTTTCTATCAGTAGCTACGCAAACAGGTACTGGCGAGCTTTACAGAATCTTTATACAAAGCACTATAATGGGTGACACCCCTCCACCGTAAAAGAGGGGAGGCAAATAGCAGCAAAATCAGATGCTATAAGCTAGAGATGGGGCTTTTGAGTCAGGGAAGCGGATAAACACAATGGAGCATCGGCGCATTGTTATCGGGGACGTACACGGGCATTACGACGGCTTAATGACCCTGCTAGAGGCACTTGCCCCCAGCTCGAACGATCGCGTCTATTTTTTGGGAGACTTAATCGATCGTGGCCCCAAAAGCGCTCAGGTATTAGATTTTGTGCAGCAAAGCCCCTACCAAACTCTGTTGGGCAACCACGAACAACTGATGCTGGAAGCTTTGTCGGGGACACCGATGGATATGCGAGCGTGGCAATCTTGGCTCTACAGTGGCGGCGATGCGACAGTAGCGAGCTACAGAGATACAGGGATGATGCCGTACAAACACTTAGAGTGGCTGCGATCGCTCCCCACGCACCGGGATTTAGGGGACATCTGGCTAGTTCACGCCGGCGTTGACCCCCATCTGTCGATTGAGGAACAGTCGATCGAACAACTCTGTTGGATTCGCAGGGAATTTCACACCATGTCGAAACCCTATTTTCCGAATAAATTAATTATCACCGGTCACACGATCACCTTTACCTTTCATGGCGTCCGACCGGGCGAATTAGTCAGGGGCGAAGGGTGGTTGGATATTGACACGGGTGCTTATCATCCCAAAAGCGGCTGGCTGACAGGATTTGACCTCAGCTACCGCAGAGTTTATCAAGTAAATGTATTTAACAATCAAGTCCGAATTTTGCCGTTTGACGAAGTTGTTCGGCAATTGAAGCCGCAGCCGATTGCACCCCCGGAACCTGCGATGGATTCTGTTGTTCAACAGCAGTGTTAAATCAATTTGTAGTTTTAGGGTGCATCAGTTTAAGTTTGAGTGATTAAATCGAAATTGACCCGATCGCTGACGCACCCTACGAACTGGATTTGTTTTTTAATGAACCGCGAAGACGCGAAGATCGCGAAGTAAGAAAAGAGAAGAGAAAACAAGAGAGCCCCTGACAGATTGAGAATTGCTACGAACCTAAAAGTCTGCGGATTTCTAGCCTGTAATCCTCATTATTCAAACCTTCACCGCTAGCAAGAGCTGGATCTATAGCCTGTGAAATAGCAGCAATACGATCGGCAGTAGCCGGGTGAGTGCTCAAAATGCTAGGAGGAGAAGGCTTGTTGAGCAACTTTTTCATAAAATCAACCATCCCAGATTGAGCGTAGCCTGCTCGCCCCATTGTTTGCAATCCCAACTGATCCGCTTCATACTCAGCTTGGCGGCTGTGGGGGCGCCGCAAAGCCAATTCCACCCCAATCTGAACCGCCTGAGATCGATCGAGGCCTGTCGCCGAAGCTACACCTGAAGCTATGGCCATTTGACGCATTTGTTTAATCGCGTGGCGAGCACTAATGTGACCTATTTCGTGGGCGATCACACTGGCCAATTCTGCCTCATTGTCTGCCGCTGCCATCAAACCTTTATTCACATAAACAAAACCGCCCATTGTCGCAAAAGCATTAATATTGTCGTCGTCAATCACTTGAAAAGTATAAGGAATATCGGGGCGAGTGCTTTCTTGAGCGAGCCGCTGACCGATGCGGTTGATATATTCTGTAGTGTCCCGATCGCGGTCAATCTTAAACTCGCTGTTCGTTAACTGCTGATTAATTTGTTGGCCAATAGTCACCTCTTGGCGATCGGACATATTCGACAATTGAATAACTTGAATGCCCCGAAAAATCAGTTCAGGCAAAGAAAATGCTTGAGTCGGTTCCGGGGAAACCACCCCGATACCCGCAGCCACAATCAGGGACAGAAACAGATAAATCCCCCGGCCGCAAGTATGCCGGCAAGTCAACCAAAAACTTTTTAACATGAGTGATAGGTGCCAGAAGTTAGATAAAATTGTAGGAAAAACTCGAAAAGTCACTAAATAGGCAGACGTAATTTGAGGCTGCTTAGTTGCTATTCTAGCTTTTTGTCAATTTTTAACCGCGCCACCAGCTTCGGGGCGATCGAGCCAAGGCCAACCAACCGCCGTCAACTGCCTTCTGGTTTAAGTGCCCAAGTCATGCGGATTTTGGGCGATCGTTGTGGTAATATCTTTTAGCTTCAGGACTTACGCATCAATAAAGTATGTCATTGCCAGCGGTAGCTCAGCAATAGCAGCATCTGTTTTTCATCGATGTCTGGGTAAGTCCTGAGCTTGTAAACATACTCCTGTCGCTATCAGTTAATTAAGCGATTTATGAAAATTTTGGATTCTCAAGGCCGACTGTTCGGCAAACTCAGCATCCTAGACGTAGGTGCCGCTCTAATCGTACTGCTAGTTGCAGTCGGAATCTTCTTCTTTCCCGGCACTTCTGGCGGTTCCGTCGCCCAAGTCGGCACCAGTGTCAAACCTGTAGAAATTGATGCAATTGCGATCGGTCTCAAAGGGACAAACGTTCCAGATTTGTTCAAAGCAGGCGATAAAATCAATGTGGTGATCCGCAATCAACCCTCCGGTCAGATTACCATCAAATCTGTCAAAACTATCACCCGAACCCTAGCAGTTCCTCAGCCCAACGGCACTCTGAAAGCTCTCCCCGACCCCAGAGAAGAAGAATCCTTCAGCAAAAATATGATGTTTACCTTAGAGGGAAAAGGTCAACTTACTGAAAATGGCCCGGTTTTAGGTAATACGAAAGTCAAAATTGGCACTACGCTAGAGCTTGAAGGCAAAAAGTACATTTTCAACGCCAGCGTTATCGACGTGCGAGTAAAAGAATAGCTATTAGTCATTAGTCATTGCTAATGGGTAATTGGTAATGGGTAATTGGTAATTGGGAATTAATCTTCCTTCTTCCCTCTTCCTCAATCCGTTACAGCCGTTATATCCATTCAGGTTACAGCGGAATTGATATAAACGGAAGACACGGCAGTGCCGTTTCCCTACAATTAATTGGGGTAGGGAAACGGCACTGCCGTGTCCTCATGGTTCCAGTCCGCACGCGCCTACCACTGTGGGGTAATATTAATTCCGATGCTACCGGATTTGATATTACATCCGTTACATCCGAATAAAGCGAATCCGTTGCCGAACTTCTTCACCCTTCCGAAAGCAATTTTAAGTATTGCCTAATTAAGCCAATCGTGACAGCGGGAATCTCTAACTGCGGAGTCAAACCTACATTCTCCAGAGGTTGAAAAACTTTGATTGCTTCGGGGTTGAGGTTGGCCAACCGCTGGCCGATATCGGGCCCGGTAAACTGCGATTTTTCTCCCCAAATAATCGCTGTCGGCGTTGTTAGCTGAGTGATGTACAGCGACAAATCAAAGCACAAATCTCCCCGCACAAAAGACAGGGCCGCATATTCTGCATTTGGTTCCAAAGCAGATTCGAGGTAAGCATCAACAATTTCTTGGTAAACGCGACGGGAATCGGCAAATTGGCGTTGTTCTAGGAAGCTACGGATGCCACCGTCTGTGGCGATTCCGGTACTGTAGAGCAATTTGTCTAAAATCGGCGTGTTGACTAGCTTAGCGAAGAAACTGCTGCCGTAATCTTGTCCGAAATCCGACAAACCGCTGGGTATCGTCAAAATTAGGGATTTGAAGAGATCCGGCCGTGCGATCGCAGCTCGAATCGCGATCGCCCCCGTTAACGAAGAAGCAATCACATCTGTCGGACTGCCGCAAGTTTTTTCTAGAAATTCGATCAAAGTTGTGATATAATCTTCAACCTGATAATTTCTTGCCGGATGTTCTGATCGCCCCCAACCGATTAAATCAGGTGCTAAAATTCGATATTCTGTCGCAAAAGCCGGATAAACTTTCGACCATTCGTAGGCACTCGACCCGCCACCAAAACCGTGAAAAAATACTAAGTTTGGTTGATTTTCCGAAGTTGAGGTCGGCAACCCCATCCAAGGCATTTTTTCAGCAGTGTAGTAAACCATTCTGCCGAGAGAAGTAACTATTGATCGCTGACCGAAGCCGAGGGGTACAAGCATAAACTAACCTCAATCGCTGTAATATTTTAGATTCTTTTGAGCCGCCCCGTCTTTGTTTAAAAAACTTGCAAAGCTCGTGGCGTTTTTGTAAAGATTGAGTAATGATTTAAATCTATTTTAGTACAGGTTAAGCGTGAAACTACAGACAGCAAGTAAGTTTTGCGATTTGGGCAATTAGGCTGTGTAGTTATCCTTACCCTTGCAAACTACCGCCGATCGGAGATAATAGCAAAATGATGGGTAAGACCCCTCACCAAAATAGAGTCTGTTCGCCAACCCCGAAAGCAGGCGCTCGGAAAGCAGGAGTATTAGAACTTGCTTTCAGGCAGGCAGCAGGTTGGCCCACGCTCGCCAATCACGAATCATTAATCACGATATTTTGCGGAGCAGTGGCTTTTGAGGTCGAAAGTCTTTGTTGGAGGGCGGGCGCTCGGGTTTCGATTCCTAATCGCAGGTTTGGCAATCACGGGCACCGCCGTTATCAATTCCCAAACACAAGAAACAATTAATCTCAGGGAGGTCTACTAAAATGCAACTGCTCAGGAAACGGGATCGCGAGGGTTTTATGGTTGATGCGAAAAGTCTTCAATCTGACGGGTTTGCAGAGTTTGATACAGCCTGTCGAAGCATGGATTTAAATGGCAAAAAGTCTTTTGTTGCCATTCCAGAACGCTCAGGCGCAGGGTCAGAGGTGCGATCGCGCGCCACCGTACCTGCGATCGTCCGCGTAGCTTTAGAAGACTTGAAATGCTTTGAAGTAGTAGAACACCAGTTTGCACATTGGGGGGTGACTTTTAGCAATGCCGTCGCCATCCAACCTTCAAACCCAGCATTTTTTACGGGTTCTGGGGCAACAGTGTTAATGGGAGCCCCCAAAAGCGGACTGATAGAAGTAACTTTTAAGTATCCAGTTCGCTGGGTGTCAGGACTTGTCACCAGTTCCCGGCGAACTGTTTTATCTGCTTGTGACATTGACGGCAACCCAATTGTTCAGGATGAAATGCCGGCGCCCAATCTGGTCGGGTCTAATTCTCCGATCGCCCCTAGGGCTCCCCTGCGGGTAAAAGCTCGGAATATTCATAAAATTACTTTTTACGCTTTTGATGGTCAGCTAATAGTCGATGACTTGATGTTTGGATTTTAAAGCCATGCCATAAGTAGCATCCCAAGTCTGCAAACCTTCGAGAAGGGCATTGCGGACTAAAGCTTCTGGTTCCCGACTCAGCATCAGGCGAAAGCACTCGGCAGCGCGGGAACGGGCGATCGAACTTTTGACTGAACTCACAGGACCAAACCCACCCTTATTCACCAAATCAGTCATTTGTCGCACTGCAATCAAACGCTTCACGGGGTCAGCATCAGTCAAATCCGCCAGAATGCGATCGAGCGCCACTTCATCTTTTGCGGCCCTCCGACTCAACGCTTGCCGCAGCAACAGCCCTGCAATCGCGATCGTCCCCAAATTCTGCAAAATCAGGCTCAAAGCCATCCAGTGGCTCTCGGAGTCCGCCCAAATCGCCAAACTCATGTAAGCGCCCAAGGTAGCAATGCCACCCGTACCCACCGCTAAAACAAATCGGCGGTTCGGGCCCTGCCAAAATTGCTCGCCTTTGGCTCGCAGCAATTGCCAGTCCCACGACTGCCCTCGGTAAACCAGCATCATCGCTGCTATCCCCAGGCCTGTGGAAAACAGTAACTCACTGTTCCACAACCCCCAAACTCCTGCCAGGGTGACAACTGCCAGCCAACCTTTTGCTCTAGTCAAACGCTCTAGCAGCCACTTGAGAAGAGCAGTAGAATACACAGGCGATCGGGCCGACTCGCTCTTGCCACCTACCCTCCGGCGTCTTGTTTCGGCAGTCCGGCTTGTGGCTGCTGGGGTTCCCGGCGGGCGATCGTCCGAACTAAATTCCCTCAAAGCTTTGCCCTGAGTCATTTCTAAGGACCATTCGCTCAAGGGGAGCGATTCGAGTTGCAAAGTGCGATCGGGTACTTTCACAGGCGATCGATTCAGCTTGGTGGTAGTTTTTTTAACTTGATTCATACTGACTTTTTTGAAAAATAACTTAAAGTTATCCAGGCGTTTTTAACACTGATTTAGATTCTTGGTAAACAAGAGTCTTAGACTATATGATACCGGAAATTTCAACCCGTGGCGAGTACCGCAACGGCACCAAATTCCGAGAAATCATTACCCAAAATAGGGTTCTTGAAGATTTTTGAGAAAAGCACAACAGGTTAATAACAAATATTTTTGCATCACTCTTGAGACAGAAGGTCGATCGACGTTAAGCTGATGGCAAAAAAACGAAATTTTTTAATTTCAGAAAATAGGGGAATTTTAAGTGATTCAATTCATCCGGCAAGAAATGCCGACGAAAATTTAGCCTTTTGCCTGCTGGCTGGGGATGTCGCTGCTACCCCGGTGTCAGATGAGGCTGGGTTTAGCTTGACCGCTAGCTGGACGAACCGCAGCCCCGAAGCCGGCAGAGAATCCAGACAATATGGCTGATAATTAATAGCAGGAGCATTCCTAAACTGCTAAGATTTTTGAATTAATGGGAGTTGAGTTAATTAAACCGGGTTCTGGTAAAAAGGAGTCCCTGATGCTCATGGGCAGGGGTTCAATGGGGAGCATCTCAAGTCGGGTAAATTAACCGTCATTTTTGTAGAGGCGCGTTCACGCCCGATGATCCGCAAGATCAGCCAGATATCGGCGTAAAGCTGCCCCGTCACCTAGCATATTATGGTCGATCGACCGGACTAGATAGCACCAAAGCTATCATCCAGGTTCCAACCCGTAAAGCAGCAAGGCAAACAACCGACCGCGCGATCGTGTTCGACAAGTGCGGAGGCTGGAAAAACAGCGGCTTTTGACCAAACTCAGACAGCACTGCTGCCCCAAAGTGTGTCTGCGGAGGTTAGGCTAGTGAATAGAGGAAAAGAAGAGTTACGATCGAGACTTGATTCGTCTACGTTGTAATTTATTACTCAGTTGTCAAGCCCAACAGTTTTGCATTCTCGCGATGAGCGAGACTCTTGGCACTTCCAACAAGTGGGGAACTCGACCGTCAAAGAACTTGGGTTTGATGGTAAAGCCCTTAGTAATATGTAAACACCTTACCGATAACTCGCCGCAACAATCTTGCAAGAAAACCCATGTCTAGTATGCAAAACCAATTCACGGTTCACTTCTGGGGCGTTAGAGGTAGCATAGCGTCTCCCGGGGCAGAAACAGTACGTTACGGGGGCAACACGCCCTGTGTAGAAATGCGAGTAGGTGACAGTCGCCTAATTTTCGATGGTGGTACTGGATTGCGGGTTTTGGGACAAACTCTCCTGTCCCAGATGCCCGTAAAAGCTCATATGTTTTTTACTCACTCTCACTGGGATCACATTCAAGGATTCCCATTTTTTGTCCCAGCTTTTATTCCTGGGAACTGCTTTCATATCTATGGGGCTATTGCTCCTAATAAGGCTACTATCCAGCAGCGCCTCCACGACCAGATGTTGCACCCCAATTTTCCGGTGCCCCTGCAAATTATGGGGGCAGACCTGAAATTTAACGATATAGAAGTGGGCCAACCGCTGGAACTCGGAGAGATTAAGGTGGAAACTGCTTTGTTGAACCATCCGGGGGAAGCTATAGGCTACCGCGTCAACTGGCGGGGGTATTCGGCTGCTTACGTGACTGATACCGAACATTTTCCCGATCGTTTAGACGAAAATGTGCTGCATTTGGCTCAGGATGCTGAGGTGCTGATCTACGACGCTACTTATACCGATGAGGAGTATTATTCGGAGAAGAGCAGCAAGGTCGGCTGGGGACATTCGACTTGGCAGGAAGCGGTGAAGGTGGCAAAGGCTGCTAATGTCAAAAAGTTGGTGATTTTTCACCACGACCCCCTGCACAATGACGAGTTTTTAGACAAGGTGGGAGAACAAGTGGCTCAAAGGTTCCCGAATAGTTTGATGGCGCGGGAAGGTTTGTCGTTACAATTGCTGCCTCCTAATAACGATTTGTCTGAAGCGTTGGTGCAAGCGCCTCAAGTGCATGTCTGAGGGATGTGAGATTGCCAGATGGTTCTGAAATCTTGATCGGTGAAATCTGACATTTAAGCGAGGCCTGACCGAAAGCATCCAGGATACAAGCCCCCGGATTCATCCGTCCAGAAATAAAAAACCTGTATGCGATAAAGGAGTCCCCGAATTTATCCGTGGGGTCAATGCTTCAATTCTTTAATCGAAAATCGAAAATCGAAAATCGAAAATCAATTGACCTCACTCAACGACGGATACCGTGCCACGTACTCCTGTCGTGGAAAACCAAAAAGTTTAGACCCTAGTTCAAGCTTCCAGATTTATCTGTGGAGTCAATTCTAAAATCTAAAATCTAATATCTAACATCGACTGGCGATCGCAATCTGGCTAAGTATGTCAAAATTTTAAGCGTGTGGGTAACTTCTTCTTGTACCGCTGCTCTGACTCCAACTTCTGTTGCCTTGGGAAACTTTGATGGTTTGCACCTAGGGCATCGACAAGTCGTGCAGCCAATTTTAAATCGATCGCTTGGGCAAAATTCTGCGACGGTTATTGCGTCGGGGCCAAATTTGCGCTCCAACGCTGGCAGAGATGAAAATTTGGAAAGCGAACCTCCGGCGACCTGCTACAACGACTCAGCAGCACTGCCCGTTCAATCTGGCAGCAGCCATAATTTCGATGGTTTGATAGGCCCTAGGGCCGACGGCAACAGCCTCTCTGGGATCGATTCTGATGGGGTTGATCGGCTTTACAGCACTGTGGTGACATTCGATCCGCACCCGCAAGAATTCTTTACTGGTCAACCGAAAAAACTGCTAACACCTCTGGCAGAAAAGGTAGAATTGCTCGCAGCAATGGGCGTCGAGCAACTTGTCCTGCTGCCGTTCGATCGAGAATTGGCGGCTTTGACTGCTTCTGAGTTTGTCGAGGAAATTTTGGTGCGGCAACTAAAAGCGAGTCGAATTAGTGTGGGGGTTGATTTTCGGTTTGGACGGGGACGCGCAGGGACGGCTGTGGATTTGCAGTCGCTCGCCTCTGGTTACGGTATTGATGTTGCTCTTGTACCCCTGCACAATTGCGGTGAGGGCGATCGGATCAGCAGTTCTGCAATCCGCGAAGGTCTGGCATCAGGTGACCTCACAAGAGCGAATCAGTTGCTGGGGCGACCTTACAGTTTGGTGGGGACTGTGGTTGGGGGACAGCGGCTGGGTAGGACGATCGGATTTCCTACTGCTAATATCGAACTGCCGCCGGAAAAATTTTTGCCCCGTTTTGGCGTGTACGCGGTGCGAGTCTCGGTGAAGGATCGGGGAGGAATTATGAAAGATGAAAGTTCTTCCTATAATTGGGAAAATTCCCCATCTATAATCCCCGGCAAAGCATCAGATTTATCTTTTGTCAATGGGGTGATGAATGTTGGTTGCCGGCCGACAGTAGACGGCCTACAACCCACTGTGGAAGTTCACCTGTTAGATTGGTCTGGGGATTTGTACGGTCAAACCTTGAGCGCGAGTTTGGTAGAGTTTTTGCGGCCCGAACAAAAATTCGCTTCTCTGGATGCTCTCAAAACTCAAATTCAGGCAGATTGCGATATTGCTAGAAGCCTCTTAGCTGCTAAAGTCTAATAATTATGCGATCTAGAACGGGCGATCGCTTTTAAAAATGGTGCAAGATGAGTCAGACTAAATTCTAGTTGTACAAATCCGCAGTCCGCGAGGCAAAGACTCCAGATTTTGGCAATTTGATGTTTGATCCACAATTAGCAATTAGCAATTAGCAATCAGGGATATGAGACAACATATTGAGCGGCTCAAACAAAATCTAGGCAAAACTATTGTTGGCAAAGCGGATGCTATTCGCTTGGTGCTGGTAGCCGTGCTTTCGGGGGGGCACGCGCTGCTGGAAGACGTGCCCGGTGTGGGAAAAACGCTGCTGGCGAAGTCTTTGGCGCGATCTATTGATGGCAAGTTTCAGCGGATTCAGTGCACCCCCGATTTGTTACCGACGGATATCACCGGTACTAATATTTGGAATCCGCGCAGCGGAGAGTTTGAGTTTTTGCCCGGGCCAGTTTTTGCTAATGTTTTGCTGGCTGATGAAATCAATCGGGCGACGCCGCGAACTCAGTCAGCTTTGCTGGAAGTGATGGAAGAAAAGCAGGTGACAGTAGATGGAGTTTCTCGAAATGTTCCGGCGCCGTTTTTTGTGATTGCGACTCAGAACCCGATCGAATATCAAGGCACTTTTCCGCTACCGGAAGCTCAAATGGATCGGTTTACTTTGTCTTTGACTTTGGGCTATCCCGCTGCATTGGAAGAGTTGCAAATGTTGGAACGGCTTTCTGATAGTTTTGCAGTGGAAGATTTGCAGCCTTGTATTTCTTTGGAACAGGTGCAGGAATTGCGGCGTTTGTGCGCTGCTGTGAAGGTGGAAGGCTCTTTGAAACAGTATATGGTAGATTTGGTGCGATCGACGCGGGAGGATGAGGAGATTACTCTGGGGGTGAGTCCCCGGGGTGCGGTGGCTTTGCACCGGGCGTCCCAGGCTTTGGCATTTATGGAGGGCCGGGATTTTGCTACTGATGATGATGTTAAGTATGTGGCGCCGCACGTACTGTCTCACCGTTTGATTCCGGCAGGCGGAAAGAGGGCTAAGGCAATTGTTGACAAGTTGTTGCGGTCTGTTCCTATTCCTTAAAAAGTTTGTAAGTAGGCTGCTTTAATTAAAGGAACAGGGGCGTTGCTGAATACAGGTATGAATGGAAGATTTCCCAATTGCTATAAGCCCGTTTGAGGGTGAGTTTTGTAACATCAAGCGAAAAGTTGATTCATACGCCAGAATCAGCAACGCCGAAGGGGTTGTCGTGGCAGATCCTGCCTCGATGCCTCATCTAAATGCTAGGAATGGAACAACCATGTCGGATCAAGAACTTTGTTACTTATCAGCAACCGAAGCGATCGCTCTTTTTCAGAAACGTCAACTTTCGCCAGTAGAATTGGTGCAAGCATTAATCACACGAACCGAACAAGTTAATCCGCTCATCAACGCTTATACTTATACTTTTTATGAACGTGCTCTCAGCGCCGCTAAACAAGCTGAAGCTAAGTACAATCAGACAGACGGCAACCCTCGCCCCTTAGAAGGAATCCCTCTGGCAATTAAAGACTTACACGCCATCAAAGGTGAGATTACCACCTATGGCTCAAAACTTTTTGCTGATAACCGCGACAGCCACACCATTCCAACTGTTGAACGACTCCTCCAGGCTGGTGCAATTCTGCTAGCCCGCACTACCACCGCTGAATTAGGCGCAGCCATCGTTACCCACAGTCCTTTATGGGGTGTAACTCGTAACCCTTGGAATCGGCAATTTAGCCCAGGTGGTTCTTCGGGTGGCTCTGCTGCTGCCTTAGCTGCTGGCATAATTACTTTAGCCGATGGCTCGGACTATGGGGGTTCAATTCGCATCCCGGCTTCCTGCTGTGGCGTATTTGGCTTTAAACCTCCCTTTGGTCGCAACCCCAGCGATAATCCTTACAATCTGGATGTCTATAGCCATTACGGCCCAATAGCACGAACAGTGTCTGATGGTGCTTTGATGCAGAATGTAATGTCTGGCTATGATCGAGGTGATATTATGACTCTAAAAGAGCGGGTTATAATTCCACAAAATTTAGCTGACATTCGGGGCTGGAAAATTGCTTATTCGTTGGACTTAGGTTACTTTGAAGTGGCTCCCGAAGTGCAGCAAAATACTCTCCAAGCTGTTGAGATATTTCGGTCTTTAGGCTGTCAAGTCGAAGAAGTAGAAATTGGTTGGACGATGGCTAATCTTGATGCTTTTATGACTCATGCTGCCCCTGGAATTGGGGGAGTTTTACGAGACTTACCTGAAGATTATTATTCTCAATTATCAGATTATGTGGTCTACCTTCTAAGAAGGAGTCGAGAAATTTCAGCGCTGGAATTACTCGCCACCCATCAGGTAAGAGCCAAAATGTATGAAGAATTAGCACCGATTTTAGAACAATATAATGTGCTGATTTGCCCAACTACAGCGGTGCCGTCAGTCCCAGCCCAGCATTCACCCCTTGACCCCCTTTTTCAGATTAATAACCAACCTGTGCAAGCTTTGATCCAATGGGCGATGACTTATCCTTTTAATATGCTGAGCCAATGTCCTGTCGCGAGTGTTCCTAGTGGCTTTTCAAGTTCTGGAATACCGACAGGGTTGCAAATTGTTGGGCGTACTTTTGATGATGAGAGTGTGTTTCGAGCTGCCGCCGCATTTGAACGAGTTCAGCCTTGGTTAAATACCTCTGAGTACCGACCAAAGTTGATTTAGTTTTATGGCGTTGCTGATTTCCGGTATGAAAGGCTAAATATGCCAGTCATATAAACCAGTATCCACAAAGCTTCTGGATTTTCAACTTATTTTTTTCATACCCCGGTTAAGCAACGCCGGAACAGGCTTTCCGGCCTGTTCCACAAACAATTAATTTTCCTTTGGGGTGGGCAGGAGATCCCGCCCTTGAAAGACTTATTAATCATGGTGCAAGATCTCATATCAAACCCGGTAGCATCGTCGGGCGTCACATCCAATCAACCGTCAACCATCACGGATGGTGCAACCGGAATCGATCTAATTCATCTGCGTTAATCTGTGTTTATCTGCCCTCATCTGCGGTAAAAAAAAGAAAATTTATTAACCGCAGATGACAATGGATTGACGCTGATTCACGCAGAGGTCGAGAAGAGATATATAAATAATTTCGATGCTAACAGATTTGATGTCAGTTAATCAATAGGTTTTGCACCATTCTCAAGCACTCTCAAACAGCGCCACTAATTTCTTTGCCTCTAAATCGACATTGTGTTGCTGAGCAACTCTCTCGGCTCCTGTTTTCCCCATTTGTTCTAGTTTTTCTACAGGTGCTTCCAATACCGCGCGCATTGCTACGGCTAATGCTTCTGCGGAACCGGGAGGAACTAACCAACCGCAAACACCGGGTTCTACGAGTTCCGGGATGCCAGCAACATAAGTGCTAATTACGGGCCGATTAAGAGCGAGGGCTTCCATAATTACGACGGGCAAACCTTCAGCAAAACTCGGCAATACCATTGCCCGTGAAGCTAAAATCTCTTGCTGAACTCGATCGCCACTGGCCCAGCCGGTAATTTCTATATGATTTTGCAGGCCGAGTTGCAGAATCTGCTTTTCAATATCCGATCGCAGCGGCCCGTCTCCTACGAGTACC
Organism: Microcoleus sp. S13_C5; assembly: GCF_036700845.1. Classification (NCBI taxonomy): domain Bacteria; kingdom Bacillati; phylum Cyanobacteriota; class Cyanophyceae; order Oscillatoriales; family Microcoleaceae; genus Microcoleus; species Microcoleus sp. S13_C5. The sequence goes on along the minus strand of NZ_JAUBPR010000018.1, from coordinate 43,828 downwards.
AACTTAAACTCTAAGCCTTGAAGTGCTAGCAAGTTAGCAGCTTCTAGCAACAACAAATGACCTTTTTGTTCGCTGAGCCGCCCAACACAAGCTAAGCGGGGTGCGGCGGGTATGGGGACGTAGGGTGCAGCTAAAAATGCAGCATCTACGCCGCAGTGTATGACGTGAATTTTTGACCAAAAAGTGCGATCGCACCACCGAAAAAGCTGACTTTTACCGAAGGAACTAACCGCCGCTACAAAGGTCGATCGCTTAATTTTTTCATCTAAGGAAAGAAGTGTAGCTTTATCAAATTCTTCAGGGCCGTGAACGGTGAAACTGTAAGTCGGGCCGCCAAGCACGCGGCACAGCATTGCGACTGTTGTCGAATTTGTCCCGAAGTGAGCGTGAACGTGTGCTGTACCCGATTCTGCAAACCAATTTAAAAGAATGCAAGCTTCTGCTAAATAAGCTAGATGCAGCAAAATCCCCCGTTCCGAGTGCCAGCCAACTTTGAACATTAACCGCACAGCTTCGATGAATCGAATGGGTCTAGTTGCGGCAACGCGGAGCAAAGCCCACGCTAACCCCTGTACACCAACTCCTAATATTACTTTAGTCAATTCTTGCTCTAGTTTGTCGGCCTCATCAACGAGTTCTGACTCGCACGATCGGATAGAAAAACGTGCGACTTTCATGCCGCAATTTTCAACGGCTAGCACTTCTCTGCGGACAAAGCTGTGGCTGACTTTGGGATATTGGTTGACTAAATAAGCGATGTTCATGAACGGGGAGAAAATTTTATGGTAAAGCTTAGATTAGTTTAGCCTTTGGCTGCATTCCCTGGCCAACAAATTTAGCTGATTTGTTGAGCTTATTTGAGCATGGGTGGAGGGCGATCGCTTTTGGTGGAATGGCGGAAGTGACAGCGGGCCGATCGCTATTTAGGTCAGAGCAAATCAATCCACACATTTTTCATTTCAATACAATAGTAAGGACTATTTTTAGGTAGTAGTCACAAACCTTTGATTTTCCCGCGAGTACCTTTATCACCATGAAAGCCTTTTTTTAGGGTTCGCAATCAAAAACTGTCAGAAGTGTTTTCATATGCAAACCACTCCCAATCAGGTTTAACAGCCCCCAGATTGCCTCAATAATTGGTAATTCTTCAACGTGCAATTCCATCTAATTTCCTATTGTCACCTAAATTTTCCCGAAAATCACCAGCCCGAAAAATAATCGCCCAAATCCTCAAAAAACCAGCAACTCTCGCAACTCTCACAACTCCCCCAACTCTCACCACCAAAGATTTTTCTGAGGCGACTTGCTCTGCATCTACCCAAGATGACAGCAAATAAGGTAAAGTAAACGGCACAAGAGTCTAGAACTCTTCAACGACCGCAACTCGGCAAACCCGCCCCTGACCAGCAAAACTGGTCGATACAGGCGGCATTAACCGCGAACCCTCAACCTCTAACAACCGAGAAAAATGCAAACCTACTACTACGTTTTAGCCAGCCAACGCTTTTTACTAGAAGAAGAAGCCCTAGATGAAGTGTTTAAAGAAAGAACTCGCAACTACAACGAACAAGAAAAAGAAATAGACTTCTGGTTGGTCAAACAGCCCGCTTTCCTAGAAGCACCGACAATGGCAGAAGTTAAAGCAAAATGCCCTCAGCCAGCCGCGGCTATTATTTCCACCGATCCTGTCTTCATCACTTGGTTGAAACTGCGATTAGAATATGTACTGACAGGTGAATTTCAAGCACCCTCACCAACTATTCCCGATGCCCTCGCCTCCCTACAGACAGCATGAAAAAAGTAGCCAAATATCCGACGAAACAACTAACAACTATTAGGGGTAAATTGTACAAATTTATTTTGTCTCTCCCCCTATTTTCTGCTACTTCGATCGCCCTTTTAGTCGTGACAATTTTATCGAGTTCTGTTAAAGCTCAGTCGAGCTGCCAACCGCCACAGTCCGATGAATATCTACTGTTAATTGTCACCAGAACACCCGAACAGCAAGAAAGAGCAAAACGCTCTTTCCCGGGAAATACTAACAACACAGTTTGTCGGTACATCAATGACACGGTGACGCGAGTTGGTGGCTTTCGGGACTCGCAAATCGCCAGCGATTGGGTTAAATACATCGAAGATGTTGTCGGATTGCAAGCTTACGTAGTACGATCGCCCGCAGCGGCACTACCCCAAAATTTGCCAGTCTACAACCCTCACCCAGCACCAGGTTCTGAACCAATCACCAATCCTTCAACGGGCAATCTTGCCTTCAATCCCCAACCCCTGGGCCCTGGTTATGCAGTGTTAGTAGATTACTTCAACCAACCGGAATTAGCCGCCCAAGTCAGGGAAGCATTAGGCACGCAAGTAGGCTTAGCTTCCTACGGCCAGCGTCCCTTTTTATTCGTCGCTTATACAACGGATCAAAACGCCGCTACTGCTGCCGTAAAAGCATTGAGCGATCGAGGTTTTTGGCCGATGTTAGTAGACAGCCGACGAGTTACCGTAATTGCTCCCGCTGTTCGCTAAAAGATAATCTACTCCCACGATCGTTCGGATCGTGAAATAACTACTACACCCAAAGTTCTAGCAGAGGGGGACTAATAACAATTATTGTTGTTGTTGGGATTCTAGCGGGCTGCTTCCTAGCTGACTTTCTGCCCGCTTTTTTGCTTCCATTGCCGCTCCGTAATCGGGTTTGTAGCGAATTGCTTTGTCATAAGAGGCGATCGCATCTTCGTATCTTTTTACCGCTACCAGTGCATTGCCGCGGCTGTACCAGGCTTCCGAGTAGTCCGGCTTGACATAGACAGCTTCATTGTAAGAGACTAGCGCATCTTCGTACCGCTTTAAATTGTACTGAGCATTTCCTCTATTGTACCACGCTTGATCTTCTTTCGGGTTTAAATCTAAGGCTCTGCTGTAACACTCAATTGCTTGTTCGTACCTGCGTAATTCGTGGTAAGACCAGCCTAAATTATACCACGCTTGATAATAATCAGGTTTTAATTTAACAGCTTTTTCGTAAGCTTCTACCGCTTCTTCATGCCTCCGCATTTTCAGCAAAGCGATGCCTTTACTGTACCACCCTTGATAAAAATTTGGCTGAAACCGCACGGCTTTTTCGTAGGCTTCAAAAGCTTCTTGATTTTTGTTAACTTCTAGGAAAACATTGCCTACATTGTACCAAGCTTCATAATTATCGAATTTGATTTCAACTGCTTTTTGATAGGATTCTACGGCTCGATCGTACTGTTTTAATTTTTGGTAAGCTTGTCCCCGATTGTACCAGGCACGGTACAAATTTGGCTGAAATTGTACCGCTTTTTCGTAGGAGGCGATCGCCTCTTCGTACCGCTGCGAATCTAACAGAGTATCGCCTCTGCCTTCCCACGCTGCCGCATAGTCGGGCTGGATTTTCAAAGCGTTATCAAAAGATGCGATCGCCTCTTGAGACTCTTGCAACTTCTCCAAAGCATAACCGCGTCCCGTCCAAGCTTCCAAGTATTCCGGCTTTAATTCTATGGCTTTATCATAAGCTGACTGCGATTCTCGATATTTTTTCAATTCATATAAAGTTTTGGCTTTTTCCTGCCAAACTTCCGCGTAGTCCGGCCTGAGATTTATTGCTCGCTCGTAAGCTGCCAGAGCTTCTTCAAATCGGCTTAAATTATAAAGAGTATTACCTCGGTTGTACAGGTCAGTTGCATTTGCCGCATTAAAAGTATTTACACCATAAATTGATGCTATAATACTGATGCCAATTAAACTGGCGAGCGACAATATTTTAAAATACAGTTTTTTTCGGGATTTGAGCGACCCTTTCGCAGCAGCAACCCGAGGCAATACAGGAACTGTACCGCTGAAAGAATTTTTCAATTCTTTAATAGCTTGCAGCGTTTCGCCTGCACTAGAATAACGTTGGCGAAAATCGTACTTTACCATCTTATCTAAAATCTTCGCAAATTCAGGACTGACTGATGTTTTATCCTGCCAAATAATTTCCTCTGTATCGGGGTTTTTTGGCATTTGGTGAGGATTTATGCCAGTGAGGAACTGAATTGCGATCGCACCTGCGGCATAGATATCGCTGCTGAGTTTCGGGTTGCCGTGAGCTTGTTCGCTGGGCATATAACCGGGAGTACCGATGCTGACACTCAAGCTATTCTTGGGCTGAGGATTGGTGATTTGAGTAGTAATTTCTTTGACTGCGCCGAAGTCAATTAAAACTAATTTTCCGTCTCGATCTCGGCGGAGAATATTGCGGGGATTGACATCGCGGTGAATCACCTTTTGCTGGTGTACAAAGTCTAAAATTTCGAGAATTTCCTGCAATATACAAATGACAGCATCTTCCTGCATGACTCCCGCAGTTCCCGGAGCGGCTGGCGTAATTTCTTGACTTAAATCGTGGCCTTCTATAAATTCTTGAACGAGATAAAACTCTTGATTTTCTTCAAAGTAAGCAAAAAGTCGGGGAATGCGATCGTGATTTCCCAACTTGTACAAAACTTGTGCTTCGGTATCAAACAAACGTCTAGCTACCTGTAGAGTTTCGGGATCTGTTGCTTGAGGCTTAAGCTGCTTGACGACGCAGAGGTGATTGCCTGGTAGCTGCTTATCTTCAGCTAAATAAGTTTGAGCAAATCCGCCGCCTCCCAAGTGACGGATAATACTGTAGCGACTGCTGAGTGTGATTCCAAGCATGAGATTTACCTAATATTCCTAGTCTTTTGAAGAATTAGCTTCCCACCAAGATGTCAAATCTTCCGCCTTAGAAAAATCTAACATGGCTTATCTAAATTTTTTAATTGGTCGAGCGACAACTGGGGAGTCCGGATTTCAATAAAATAAATTACAGGTGGGAATCCCTTGTGCAATTCTTCAATCATTAATTTAGTTACATCAGTTGTTGCTGTATTGTACAAAGCTAGCTTGCTCAAGGTCGGCCGATTGAGAACTGGGATTTCAATAATTACAGACTTGTCGTTTTTGAGTTTTGCTATAACCTCTAAGTAGCTATCTTTGGCTACGATGTAATGTCGCATTGCGAACTTTACTGTGACAGTCTGTTTGCTTTCTTTCTTGTTCCCTCCCCTTACTAAGGGGAGGGTTAGGGTGGGGTTCTAGATTTTTTCGGGCATTGGGACGCTCCCACTCTAACTTAACTTTGAACGGATTTCAAAATCTCGTCATCGACTGAAAAATCTATCTCAGCTTTGTCCCGTCCCGAAACTACATAATCATTCTGAAAAGAATCTTTCAATCCAGAAACTAAGTCAAATTCCGGCTGCCAGTTAAGATCGGTGACAGCTTTATTAACTGAAGCAAAAAAGTGCTGCAATCGCATCGGAAAAGCTTTCTTTTTGCCGAAGTCAAATTGTTTCGGATCATAGTGTACAATCTTAATAGCATCAGGGGATTTGCCTGCTGCTTGAATGCAGGCGCGTGCTAAACCGTCAAAGGTGACAAATCGATCGCCCGAAACGTTGTAAATTTGCCCGATCGCCCTTTCGTTCCCCAAAACCGCCGCCATTGCTTTAGCCAAATCCTGACAATGCCCCAACTGCGTGAAGTGCATTCCGTTACCGGGAATCGGAATCGGTCGATCGCGCACAATGCGATCGAAAAACCAAGCCTCTAAATCGTTATAATTTTGGGGGCCGTAAATGTAAGTCGGGCGAATCGAAGTCCAAGGCAAACCCGATGTGGCCAAGTAATTTTCGGTTTCGCATTTACCCAAATGCCGGCTTTTAGGATCAGTAGCGTCCCCTTCCATATGAGGCATTTGATCTGACTTCAAATAAACCCCCGCAGAGCTCATGTAAACAAAGTGCTGCACCCGCCCTTTAAATATTTCAGCTAAAGGCTTTGTATCGCTGAGTTCGCGGCCGTTGTTGTCAAAAACCGCGTCAAACTCGACCGTCGATAACTTTTCTTTCAATTGTTCGACATTTGTGCGATCGCCCTGAATCTGTTTCACGCCCGAAACCGGTGCAGGCTTGTTGCCTCGGTTAAACAACACCACTTCATGTCCTTGTGCTGCTAAAATCTTAGTAAGATAAACCCCGATAAACCGAGTACCGCCCATCATTAAAATTCGCATTATTTTCGATGCTCCTTACAGTTAGTGTAAACATCTTACAATAAAGTTATGCCTTACGGAGAAACCATTTTTTTTTAAAAAACACATATTAACAGCGATCCGCCCTGGTACGAAAAACCGGAACGCTTGAGTTTTTATGTGCAAGTCCTAAATGTCATTTTTGTGCTTTAATAAAGTGGGATCGCTCAAAATAAACATAGAGCCATCCCTAAGATGATTAACACTTTCTCACTGGTTAAAACCCTGGCTTTTCTTCCTTATTCCTTCTGTTTCCCAGATCGCAAAGCTGAAGGATATTCATCCTTCATCCTTCATCCTTCTTCCTGACATCCGTTACATAATCCGTTGCCGAACTTCCTTCCGCTATACTTTCAATTTGCCTAAAATAGCCCTATGCAAGTTCCCCGGCTGCATCCAGAAACAATCGAAGAAGTCAAACAAAGAGCCGACATAGTAGACGTTATTTCCGGTCGCGTCGTGTTGCGAAAACGCGGGAAAGAATTCGTAGGTTTGTGTCCCTTTCACGACGAAAAATCTCCCAGCTTTACTGTCAGTCCCGGCAAACAAATGTATTATTGTTTCGGCTGCGGTGCAGGTGGCAATGCTTTTAAGTTTCTCATGGAATTGGAGAAACGCCCTTTCAGCGAAGTAGTATTAGAATTAGCTAAAAATTATCAAGTCCCCGTCAAAACAGTCGAACCAGAACACCGACAAGAATTGCAGCGGCAAATTTCTCTGCGGGAACAACTCTATGAAATCTCAGCACTAACAGCCAACTTTTACGAACACGCTTTGCGACAAACCCAAGGAGAAGAACCCTTAGCATATCTCAAATCAGAGCGCCAGCTCAGCGAAGAAACTATCCAACAATTTCAATTAGGTTATGCACCCCAAGGTTGGGAAGCACTTTACAGTTATTTAGTAGAACAGAAAAACTATCCGGCGCCATTAGTAGAACAAGCTGGATTAATTGTACCCCGAAAAAATGGCGGCAGCGGTTATTACGATCGCTTCCGCAATCGCATTATGATTCCTATTCGCGACACCCAAGGCAGAGTCATCGGTTTCGGCGGCAGAGCTCTCGGCGACGAACAGCCGAAATACCTCAATTCTCCCGAAACAGAACTCTTCGATAAAGGCAAAACTTTATTCGCCTTAGATACGGCGAAAACAGCCATTAGCAAAGCCGATCGAGCAGTGGTTGTAGAGGGGTATTTTGACGCGATCGCACTTCACGCCGCCGGCATCTCCAACGCCGTCGCTTCCCTCGGCACAGCCTTAAGTTTAAACCAAGTGCGGCAGTTATTACGCTACACTGACTCCAAACAAATTATCCTCAACTTCGACGCCGACAAAGCAGGAACTCAAGCAGCAGAACGCGCTATTGGAGAAATAGAAAAACTCGCTTATCAAGGAGAAGTGCAACTGCGGGTGCTCAACATTCCCGACGGCAAAGATGCCGACGAATACCTCAAAACATACTCCCCAGAACAATATCAAGAATTGCTGGAAAATGCTCCCTTGTGGCTCGACTGGCAACTGCAACAAATGCTCGTCAATCAAGATTTGAAGCAAGCCGATAGTTCCCAGCAAGTGACAAAAAAAATTATTAATTTATTAACGAACATCACTGACGACAATCAGTTAGCACATTACCTGCAAAAGTGCGCCGAAATTCTCAGCAAAGGAGATTTTAGGCTCACCAAAATGCTCGCTGAAAACTTGCTCAATCAAGTAGTCAGCGATTGGGCAAAGCGGCAGAGTCAAGACGAATCTTTGACAATGCCCCTGTTAATTAGAAACAAGCTGAAGCCGAACAAACAATATAAAAAGCAGCGTGCCAGTGGCGGCGAAAACAAAAGCTCAACATCAAGCTTATCTGCCGTAGCCCGAAGTCTTTTAGAAGAAGCAGAAGCGCAATTATTGCAGATTTATTTGCACTGTCCCGAATACCGCCAAGATGTCAGAGAAGCAATAGAAGCTAGAGACGTGCAGTTTAGCCTTTCTCACCACAGATTTTTGTGGCACCAGATTGTGAATGCTGAAATATTGCACAAAATGTCTTTACAAGTAGCGCCTTCAGAGTTAATATTGAAACTGCAAGATAGCTTCATTGAATATCCAAATCAACTCAATCAAATATCGCATTTATTTCACTTAAACGAGTTCTCAGAAAGAAACGTTTATCGCGCCCCTTTAGTAATTAGATCTGCCCTCGCCTGTATCGAGCAAATTATCAGCATGAAGCGCCGCCGAATTGCACTCAATATGTGGGAAAAAGCCAAGACCGCTAGCAGGGGCGAAGAGGCTATAGAATATCACCAACTATTCTGTGCCGAACAAGAATGGCTCAAGGAATTAGAGCGGCTGCGTCAAGTTAATTTTTACGATTTAACATCCGTACCTTGGGGCTAATACCAGGGGTGTTTCATTCTCTGGTAGGGCCAATCCCCCCGTGGTTGCCCCGATATCTGAAACCCGCACCCGCTCGTCTATGGGGTGGGCGCGCATTCTTGGCACCGCCCCTACAAAACCCTGGTTTTTCTGAGAATGAAACAGCCCTGACGGTAATACCCTTTTAGATTTTAGATTTTAGATTTTAGATTGGGGATGACTCGTTCGATATAGGTTTGAAGCTTACCAGCAGTTACATTTTTTCAACTGATATAAGTAATAAAGTCCTTACTACAAACGAATTTGTAGTAAGGAATAAATTCTTTTATTCAACGAGCCTTTTAATAATCGCAAAAAAGAGTTTCGCGAGTATCTCTACCCGTCACGGGATTAGTACCTTTTGCCACTTTACAAAGTTTTTCTATCATATCGTCTCGCAACAGTGTCTCTGTAAAATCAGCACCGTCAATGACAGCTCCTTCGAGTCTGGTATTGTAAGCGAAAGCACCCTCCAGGATAGCATTAGTTAAATTTGCTTTCATCATGCGAGCTAAATCTAAAGTCGCACCCGTGAAATTCGCGCCTTCTAAATTTGCCTCTTCCATATTGGCAGCAAAAAAGCTGACGCCCCGCAAATCTGCATTAGTAAAATTGCTATTGCGAAGATTGGCTTTATTAAAGCTGTCGTCAGTCAGAACTTGGCCAGTAAAATCAGCGCCGACTAGGATTTCTTTGTCGTGATCCAAAGCGAAAGCAGGTGCGGGATTAATGCCGATCGCCCCAGCGGCAATTACTGCTAAAATAACAAAACTCAGCAAGAAAGTATAAATATGTTGGCGAATTCGAGAAATCATCATACAAGTTCAAGCTAATGGGCAGTCGTGACAGTTCAGAATTGAATTCTACCAGAAAGAGCGTCAAGCGTAGCTATCCCGTAGGGAATCGCCCGTTAGCGACGGCTGACTCCAATTCCCCCCAATCCCCAAACTCTCGGGATATCGGCACATTGGGAGAAAACTTAGTCGCCGAGTGGTTGCAGCAGCAAGGCTGGGAAATCCTGCACCGCCAGTGGCACTGTCGCTGGGGAGAGATTGACATCATCGCACTCGGAAGAGATGAAGAAAGCGCAAAAAACCGATTTCTTCCCAATCAGCAATCCCCAACATTAGCATTTGTAGAGGTAAAAACTCGCCGCCGGGGAAATTGGGATGCTGGTGGAATGCTAGCTGTTACTACCACAAAACAAGCCAAACTTTGGCAAACAGCCGAAATATTTTTAAGCACTCATCCTGATTTAGCAAATAATTATTGTCGCTTTGATGTCGCTTTAGTAAGGTGCGAACCTTCACAACAAAACACTAAGCAAATATTACCACCATTAACAGCAGCAAACTCTCAATTCACCATTGCAGAAAACTACCGCCTTACCCTGCAAGAATACATTCGCTCGGCTTTTAGCAATTAAAAATAAATATCTAATTAAAAATTAGAGGGTAAAATCACAAAGCAATGCCAGTAGGTAATTTTTAATTATTAATTTCCCTAAGCTGTCGCGCCTTTCTCTCTTAATCTTTAACGGAGGTGAAAAAAGCGTTAAATCTTCTTCCTCTCTTCCTTTCACTTCTTCTCCCGCTCTGCGATAACAGCTAGTTTATATGAGTAGCAGTCTAGGCGAGAGTTTCCGGGCAATATCCCAGACCCTTGACAAATTGCTGGCGAAACGCTTCAATTTCTTTGCGGTCAGGGCTGCCGTGACAAACGACTGCCACCTGGTAGCGGCGCATCACGCTCAGTGGGGACTGTCCCGTTTCCAAACTCCAAAGCGCCATTTGCAAGCGAATTTCAGGATCGTAAGGAATCCCGAGTTCGTTCATAAAAGCCCGAAAGTCCCCGTGCATTTCTGGAGTTAAATATTGGCTCATTTTCACCTTCACCACCCAGCCGTCTATTTGGTGAATAACAGTGATAAATTGCAAGGGAAGATGATGAGCCGTGCGTAGGTAATCCACGACTCTCAGAGTAAGGCTAGTATTGGCGATGTAGTAGAGGTATTCCATAACGATCCTTATGAGCCTTATGAGCAAAGCTGATGCTATACCTCTATCGTCGCGGACTCTACCCGCCACCACAAGGGGAAAAGCACCCGACTTTGGATGGGGGTTTTTACCCAATTTGTTACCTAGTTGACAGATCGATCGCACAGGAATTCACTCGATGACAGAGATGGACTGGTCTTTGGACGGCTACGACTACGAACTTCCGCCCTCGCGCATTGCCCAAAATCCCGTAGTGCCGAGGGACAGTTCTCGCTTGCTGGCTGTAGATTCTCCCAGCAGCCACCAACACCGGATTTTTAGGGATTTACCCGATTTGCTGCAACCAGGCGACTTGCTGGTACTCAACAACACCCGCGTGCTGCCAGCGAGGCTCTACGGGCACAAACCCAACGGCCCGGCTGTGGAGATATTGTTGATGGAAGAACGGCAGCACAACTGTTGGCTGGCTTTGGTTAAACCGGGGAAACGCTTAAAGTTGGGAGCAAAAATTGAATTTGATCCCATCGCCCCTGCCTGTGAGGACTCGACCACAGCTCCTTGCTGTTGCCTTCCCGATGCCACGATGCCCGATCGTCGTCGATTGACTGCGACAGTTATAGAGAGGGACGACGCAACAGGGGGACGGCTGCTGGAGTTTGACATCCCCACAGATGAGAATCTGGTGAAGTTTTTGGACGAATACGGCCACGTACCTCTGCCGCCCTACATCGAAAATTCCCAAGCTTCAGCCGAACAGTACCAGACTGTTTATGCCGATCGGCTTGGGGCGGTGGCTGCCCCCACAGCAGGCCTGCACTTCACCGAAGAATTGTTCAGCCGCTTGGAACAGCGGGGAATAGAAAAAACTTTTGTCACCTTACACGTCGGAGTAGGCACGTTTCGCCCGGTGGAGGTGACAGACGTGACGGCTCACAAAATGCACGGCGAATGGGTGGAAGTACCCGCCGCCACCGTCGAGAAAATCCGCGAAACTAAAGCCAGAGGCGGGCGGATCATTGCCGTGGGTACAACAGCAGTGCGAGCTTTAGAGGGAGCTGCCGCCGCGAGTGGCGATTTTTCCTTGCAACCTTTTTGCGGCCCGACCAATTTGTTTATCTACCCTGGTTACAAGTGGCGGGTTGTAGAGGGGATGATTACCAATTTTCACTTGCCCCGCTCTACTTTGATGATGATGGTAAGTGCGATGATTGGAAGGCCTCGGCTGTTGGATTTGTACCGAGAAGCGATCGAGCAACAGTACCGCTTTTATTCCTTTGGCGATGCCATGCTGATTTTACCAACAGCAAAAAAGGATTGATCGATCGGGCATCGGGTTCGCCCCATGCCCGGTATTGCGTTTCTATTCTTCCTCCTCTTCTTCATTGCCGGGATACACGAAGCTGTTGGAACGCCCAGTCAGAACAGATTTGCCCAGAGACAGAGCTTTCTGAGCTGCCACTACAGCTTTGCGCTTCCATGTGGCCTTACGCATATTCTTCTTGGATTTGGAGGTTTTCTTCTTAGGGACTGCCATGACGCTAAATACTTTCTGCTTGCTTATATAGACAAACAAACATTCTAGCCGATTTTGCCGGCAATGCTTACTCGAAAAACGGCAACAACTGCTCGGTCAGCAATATTAAATAGTAGGGTGCGTCAGCGATTAGCTTCTGGAAAAATAGACAAAATCCCCTAGGGGACGCACCCGCAGCAGCTAAAGTTCGTGAAAGTGGTAGATCACGACGCCAGTTACGGCATCGTTCTCGATACTCACATAACCCGTTTTGAGCATTGCTGTGAAAGCCTCTTCCACTTCGGCAAAAGTAGCGCCGGTTGCCATCACCCCTTGGGTGACAGATAATCTTCCGTTCTTGGTATAAGCTGCCTTCAGGAGTTTAACCCCTAACTGGTCTGGAGTTGGCTTGGGGTATGTCGCGGCGATCGCCCCGCTGCTGGGATATAGCGGTATACCTTCGGGAGATACGCCGAGTTTGCCCCTGAGACTGGCATTGTGTTCGTCCACCATGTTCGGCAGCAGCAGCAAGTCAAACAATTGCCCAAACCCAAACAAACCAAAGGTAAACAGCCACAGCAAACCACTACCAATCTTGCCATTGTAGAGGCGGTGGAGTCCGAAGGGGCCGAAAAAACAAGCTGCCCATAAAAGGTAACTAACACCTAAATTGCTCATTTTATGCCCGTCCTGCCTGGTTATTCTAAGAATTGGAGTCCCTCTATACATTTTGTACTTTCTATCTGGTGTTTAAACAGCTTGACATGGGAATTTATTTGTGTGGTAGCCTAAGAAACTGACAAAAGGCAGAATTTGGTTTCCCAATACCTTGTCTGGAAGCCCATGAGTAATTTTGCGTAGCAATTCTTAACGCCAGCAACATATTTGCGCGGGCGAGAGCTTGGTAAACTGGAGGGCGTGGAAATTACAGCAGCTTAGACCTGGATTCCACACGGAGCGCCAAACCAAGCGCGCCGCCCGCGCTGGCCGGAAATACACGAGCGCGATCGCCCGCAGTACCCGACAATGGAAACAAGCGAGTAGTTATAAGCAGAAATCCAATAAAAATATGGTAGATTCCCTCAAAAAACCCACTTTTGAAGAACTGCGGCCGGGAGTGAAAGCCCCAGCCAAAGAAACTATTCTCACGCCGAGATTTTACACAACAGACTTTGACGAGATGGCCAAAATGGACATCTCGGTAAATGAAGCCGAACTAGAAGCAATTATCCAAGAGTTCCGCGTTGACTACAACAAAAACCACTTTGTGCGGGATGAGGAGTTCGCTCAATCTTGGGATCACATTGACGGCGAAAAACGCCAGTTGTTCATTGAGTTTCTAGAACGTTCATGCACCGCTGAGTTTTCTGGGTTCTTGCTTTACAAAGAATTGGGACGCAGGCTCAAAGACAAAAATCCAGTGCTCGCCGAGGGTTTCAACCTGATGTCGCGGGACGAAGCGCGGCACGCCGGATTCCTCAACAAAGCCCTGTCCGACTTTAATTTGTCCCTGGATTTGGGTTTCTTGACAAAAAGCCGCAGTTACACATTCTTTAAGCCGAAGTTTATTTTCTACGCGACTTACTTGTCGGAAAAAATCGGTTATTGGCGCTACATCACGATTTACCAGCACTTAAAAGCGCATCCTGAAGACCAGATTTATCCGATTTTCCGATTCTTTGAAAATTGGTGTCAGGATGAAAACCGCCACGGAGATTTCTTTGATGCGGTGATGAGAGCTCAGCCTCAGATGTTGAATGATTGGCGCGCTAAGCTTTGGTGCCGTTTCTTCTTGCTGTCAGTGTTCGCGACAATGTATCTCAATGATATCCAGCGCGCAGGTTTTTATCGATCGCTCGGTCTCGATGCTCGCGAATACGACATCGAAGTGATTAAAAAGACCAACGAAACAGCAGGCCGCGTATTCCCCGTGATGCTGGACGTGAACAACCCAGAATTTTATGAACGGCTGGATATTTGCCTCAAAAACAATCAGCAGTTGACTGCAATTGTTGCTTCTAATACTCCGAAATTCTTGCAGTTCTTCCAAAAATTGCCTTTGTATCTGTCGAACGGCTGGCAATTAGTGAAGCTGTACTTCATGAAAACAATTGAATCACCTTCAGTACAGGGCGCTGTGCGTTAAGTTTTGATTTTTCATCCTCTGTGACGGCGGTTCTGCGACAAGCGGAGCCGCTTTTCTTTGCTATCCAGATTCACCGCAAAAAGTTCTCGCCAGACTTACACTCGCCCGGAATGGGAATTAATGCTGTTTTTTTTCATAAAATTTATCGCCATTCCCCCTGAAGCGTAAAAGCCGCCCAATAATAAGGAGAACGCCACTCTTCCTGCTTCAACATTTCCAGTTGCGCCGCCCTTAAAGCCGCCGCTGGCGTTAACCCTTTTTGCAGCATTCCCTGATAGAAACTCGACATTAACGTAGCCGTTCCTTCATCGTCCACACTCCACAAACTCACCACCACTCGCTGAGCCCCTGCATACATAAATCCCCGTGTCAATCCTACCAAGCCCTCGCCTTGAATGTTCTGCCCCATTCCGGTTTGACAGGCACTTAAAACTACTAAATTTGCTGCTAATTTCAAATTGAAAATATCTGTCAACCGCAGGAATCCGTTTAAGGGATTTCCCTTTTCATCTACTAGCGACAAGATGATTCCTGACAGTTCTGGGTGAGCGCTATTGACTAAACCGTGAGTGGCAAAATGAACGATTTTATATTGGCTTAAATTCGGGCTGGTGGCTGTGGCGCGACTGGCTGCAAAATCCAAAGATTCGGTGCTAGAATTGGCGGGGACTAATGCTTGAATGATTTGAGCTTCTTGGCGAGTGAATTTTAAACGGTTCCACTGTACGTTATTGTCGCGACTAGAACGGCTTAAACCGAGATTGACTGATTCTATTGCTTCGCGATTGGTGGTAGTAGCAGGGGTTTTGACTCGTTCATCGTCAGCGCTAAAAACCGGATCGGCGAGAATGGCTAAAGTTCGAGTAGGGGGTTGTCTGTCATTGTAGTTTTGTCTTAAGATTCCCAAGCTGGAAGCAGAAGGCAGCAGCACGATTTCATGGTCTACAATTAAAGGCGGATTCCCATTTTCACCGGATTTTCCGGGGAGGGAAAGGGCCGCAAAGGGGAGGTAATTGAGAACGCCATCGCCAACTATCAGCAGGCGTTTTTGAGCGAGTTGTGCTGCTGCGGGCTGTAAAATAATTTGACTGAGCGCGTTGTTAGCTTGAGCGACTCGATTGCGGATGTCTCGGTAGCGCGGATCGGTCACAGCATCACGGAAATTGCGGGCGACTTTTTCGATGTCCGCAGCTTTGGGCAATTCATAAGTGCTGATACTGGTTTTAGTCACAGCCCAGAGATAGCTGCGCTCTTTCCCTAGAGAATACTGAAGTAAAATTGTATTCTCATCGAGGATTTGTTGTTGAATTTGGGAAAGGGTTAGGGGTTGGGGTTGGGTGAGGGCTGCGTACCGGGGGCTGGTGGTGCGGATTTGGGTTTGAATGTCCTGATATTGTGCGATTAAAGTTTGCCGCTGCTGTTCTAATTCTGCTTCTTGGGCGGGAGTATGATTGGGGCGATTCATAACTTCGATGCGCCGTTTTTCAAGGGCATCGAGTTGCTGTTGTAAATTGCGTTCTTTTTGCAGTAAATCTGGGGCGACACCTTGACGAATATCGGCGTTTGCTTCTTGAAGAAGTTCGAGGAGGCTGCGGGCGCGGGAACGTTCGCTGGCTTCAAAGGCTTTGGTATCGTAACCGGATTGGGGTTGCGTTTTGTGCAGTTGCATTAACAGGTCAATGTAGAACTGGTAATAGTTTTGTACGGTGGCAAAGTATGAGGTGCGGAGTTCTGGGCTGGCAACTTTGGTGCGGAGGCTTTCGATGATTTTGAGGGAGGATTCAATGTTCGTGAGGGCTTCGGTGAGATTGCCGAGATCGCGTTTGGCATAAGCTATGTTGGAAAGGATGACAGCTTCCCCTTGAGCGTCGCCCACAGCCAGACTCAGGGGAAGAGACTGGTTGTAATAATCTAAGGCTTTCTGTTTTTCTCCCAATGCTGCGTAGACACTGCCGATGTTGTTGAGGGTTCTAGCTTCAATAGTGCGATCGCCCACGGCCCGACTCAGGGGAAGGGACTGGTTGTAATAATCTAAGGCTTTCTGTTTTTCTCCCACATCTGAGTAGACTAAGCCGATGTTGTTGAGGGTGGTGGCTTCAATAGTACGATCGCCAACAGTCCGACTCAGGGGAAGAGACTGGTTGTAATAATCTAAGGCTTTCTGTTGTTCTCCCAACTCTGAGTAGACATTGCCGATGTTGTTGAGGGTCCTAGCTTCAATAGTGCGATCGCCCACAGCCCGACTCAGGGGAAGGGACTGGCTGTAATATTCTAGGGCTTTCTGCTTTTCTCCCAAATCTGAGTAGACAGCGCCGATGTTGTTGAGGGTCCTAGCTTCAATAGTGCGATCGCCAACAGTCCGACTCAGGGGAAGAGACTGGTTGTAATAATCTAAGGCTTTCTGTTTTTCTCCCAACTCTGAGTAGACATTGCCGATGTTGTTGAGGGTCGTAGCTTCAATAGTGCGATCGCCCACGGCCCGACTCAGGGGAAGGGACTGGTTGTAATAATCTAAGGCTTTCTGTTTTTCTCCCAATTCTGAGTAGACAGCGCCGATGTTGTTGAGGGTTCTAGCTTCCCCAGCGCGATCGCCTACTGCCCCAAACAGCGGCAGGGACTGGGTGTAATATTGTAGGGCTTTCTGTTTCTCTCCCAATTCTGAGTAGACATTGCCGATGTTGGTGAGGATGGTAGCTTCCCCACCGCGATCGCCCACGGCACGTGTCAGGGGAAGAGACTGGTTGTAATACTCTAGCGCTTTCTGCTTTTCTCCCAAATCTGAGTAGACACTGGCGATGTTGTTGAGGGTGGTAGCTTCCCCACGGCGATCGCCTACTGCCCGACTCAGGGGAAGGGACTGACTGTAATATTCTAGGGCTTTCTGTTTTTCTCCCAAATCTGAGTAGACTATTCCGATGTTGTTGAGAGTAGTAGCTTCCCCACTGCGATCGCCCACGGCACGTGTCAGGGGAAGAGACTGGTTGTAATACTCTAGCGCTTTCTGCTTTTCTCCCAAATCTGAGTAGACTATTCCGATGTTGTTGAGGGTGGTAGCTTCCCCACGGCGATCGCCTACTGCCCGTCTCAGAGGAAGGGACTGACTGAAATACTCTAGCGCTTTCTGCTTTTCTCCCAATTCTGAGTAGACTAAGCCGATGTTGGTGAGGATGGCGGCTTCCCCACTGCGATCGCCCACGGCACGTGTCAGGGGAAGAGACTGGTTGTAATACTCTAGCGCTTTCTGCTTTTCTCCCAAATCTGAGTAGACAGCGCCGATGTTGTTGAGGGTGACAGCTTCCTGTGCGCGATCGCCCACTGCTCGAAACAGGGGCAGGGATTGGTTGTAATATTCTAGGGCTTTCTGTTTTTCTCCCAATGCTGAGTAGACACTGCCGATGCTGGTGAGGGTGATAGCTTCCCCACGGCGATCGCCTACAGCCCGACGCAGGGGAAGCGACTGGCTGTAATACTCTAGCGCTTTCTGCTGTTCTCCCAAATTTGAGTAGACTATTCCGATGTTGTTGAGAGTAGTAGCTTCCCCACTGCGATCGCCTACAGCCCGACGCAGGGAAAGCGACTGGTTGTAATACTCTAGCGCTTTCTGTTTTTCTCCCAATGCTGAGTAGACTCTGCCGATGCTGTTGAGGGTGAAAGCTTCCCCACGGCGATCGCCCGCTTCTCGACTCAGGGGAAGGGACTGGTTGTAATACTCTAGCGCTTTCTGCTGTTCTCCCAAATCTGAGTAGACTCTGCCGATGCTGGTGAGGGTGGTAGCTTCCCCACTGCGATCGCCGACTGCCCGACGCAGGGGAAGCGACTGGCTGTAATACTCTAGCGCTTTCTGCTGTTCTCCCAAATCTGAGTAGACACTGCCGATGTTGGTGAGGGTGACAGCTTCCCCACTGCGATCGCCCGCTTCTCGACTCAGCGGAAGGGACTGGTTGTAATACTCTAGCGCTTTCTGCTTTTCTCCCAAATCTGAGTGGACTTTGCCGATGCTGGTGAGGGTGGTGGCTTCTTTCGCGCGATCGCCGAGAGCCCGTCTCAGAGGAAGGGACTGGCTGTAATATTCTAGGGCTTTCTGTTTTTCTCCCAAATCCGAGTAGACAACGCCGATGTTGTGGAGGGTGGTAGCTTCTCCTGTGCGATCGCCTACTTCTCGATACAGCTTTAATGCTTCTTGATATTTGGCGATCGCTTTTCTTAAAGATTCCGCCGTCCCCTGCTGGTACAGTTGCATCCCTTCTTTAAAGACTCTTTCAGCAGCAGCCGCCGCAGGATTTCCCCCTCCCTGCTGCGATACGCCTTGACTAATTTGAATAACACTGGGTGCCGCTACCGCCGGGACTCCTAGCAAGATAAGAACACTTACAGCAAGTCCGTAACGCCCCCCAACCCAAAGCGTGATATTCATAAATACCTGCTCAAAGAAGACCTTGTTAACCGGTATCATAGTCGATCTAGACGAACTTGGTTCGGGAATTGGTTTCAACCTGTCGGAAAACAGCCATTTACCGCCATTCGCCCTGAAGTGTAAATGCTGCCCAATAATAAGGAGAATGCCACTTTTCCTGCTTCCATAATTCCAATTGTGCGGCTCTTAATGCGGCCGCCGGTGCTAACCCTTTTTGCAGCATTTCCTGATAGAAACTCGACATTAACGTAGCTGTTCCTTCATCGTCCACACTCCACAAACTCACTACAAGTCGCTTCGCGCCAGCATACATAAATCCCCGTGTCAATCCTACCATCCCCTCGCCTTGAACGATCTGCCCCATTCCGGTTTTACAGGCGCTTAAAACTACTAAATCTGCTGCTAATTTGAGATTAAAAATATCCGTTAACCGCAGGAAGCCGTTTAAAGGATTGCCATTTTCATCTACCAGGGACATGACGATTCCTGACAATTCCGGGTGAGCGCTATTGACTAACCCGTGAGTGGCAAAATGAATCAGTTTATATTGACTTAAATTGGAGCTGGTTGCTGTAGCGCGACTGGCTTCAAAATCAAAGAATTGGCTGCGAGAATTAACGGTCACTAACCCTTCAATAATTTGAGCTTCTTGACGAGTGAATTTTAAACGGCTCCAGTTTACATCATTGTCGCGAATAGAGTGGCTTAAACCCAGATTGACGGAATCTATTGCTTGGCGATTTGCAGCAGTCACCGGATGTTTGACTCGTTCATCATCAGCGCTAAAAACTGGATCTGCGAAAATTGCCAAACTCCGACTAGGAGGTTGTCTATCACTGTAATTTTGTCGGATAATTGCTAAGGTGGAAGCTGAAGGAAGGAGGACGATTTCATGGTCTACTATTAAAGGCGGATTCGCATTTTCACCCGATTTGACCGGGAGGGAAAGGGCAGCAAAGGGGAGGTAATTCAAAACGCCATCGCCAACTATGAGCAGGCGCTTTTGACCGAGTTGGGCAGCAACGGGCTGTAAGATGATTTGACTGATAGCATCGTTGGCTTGGGCGATTTGATTGGGGCTGTTTCGGGAAGTTTGATCGGTGACAGCATCGCGGAATTTTCTGGCAGTTTTCTCGATGTCGGCAGCTTTTGGTAATTCATAACTGCTAATGCTGGTTTTGGTGACAGCCCAGAGATAGCTGCGCTCTTTTCCTAAAGAATACTGAAGTAAAATTGTCTGATCATCGAGGATTTGTTGTTGAATTTGTGTAAGGGTTAAAGGCTGGGGTTGGGTGAGGGCGGCGTATCGGGGACTGGTGGTGCGGATTTGGGTTTGAATGTCTTGATATTGAGTGAGTAAAGTTTGGCGCTGTTGTTCTAATTCTGCGTCTTGGGCGGGAGTATGATTGGGGCGACTGAGAACTTCAACTCGGCGTTTTTCAAGGGCATCAAGTTGCTGTTGTAAACTGCGTTCTCGCTGCAATAATTCTGGGGCGACACCTTGGCGAATATCGGCGTTTGCTTCTTGAAGAAGTTCGAGGAGGCTGCGGGCGCGGGAACGTTCGCTGGCTTCAAAGGCTTTGGTATCATAACCAGATTTGGGTTGCGTTTTGTGCAGTTGCATTAACAGGTCAATGTAGAACTGGTAAAAGTCCTGTACGGTGGCAAAGTAAGAGGTGCGGAGTTCAGGGCTGGCAATTTTGGTGCGGAGGCTTTCAATAATTTTGAGGGAGGATTCAATGTCAGTGAGGGCTTCAGTGAGATTGCCTTGAACGCGTTTGGCAGAAGCAATGTTGCCGAGGGTGGTAGCTTCCCCACTGCGATCGCCTACGGCCCGTTTCAGGGGAAGGGTCTGGCTGTAATACTCTAGCGCTTTCTGTTGCTCTCCCAATTCTGAGTAGACTCTACCGATATTATTAAGGGTAGTAGCTTCCCCACTGCGATCGCCCACGGCCCGATTCAGGGGAAGGGACTGGTTGTAATACTCTAGCGCTTTCTGTTTTTCTCCCAAATCATCGTAGACTAAGCCGATGTTGTTGAGGGTGCGAGCTTCCCCACTGCGATCCCCCGCTGCCCGAATCAGGGGAAGGGTCTGGCTGTAATACTCTAGCGCTTTCTGTTGCTCTCCCAATTTTGAGTAGACTCTACCGATGTTATTAAGGGTAGTGGCTTCCCCACTGCGGTCGCCCACGCTTCGAGTCAGGGGCAGGGACTGGTTGTAATACTCTAGCGCTTTTTGTTGCTCTCCCAATGCTGAGTAGACTAAGCCGATGTTGTTGAGGGTGCGAGCTTCCCCACTGCGATTGCCGAGGGTCCGAATCAGGGGAAGGGTCTGGCTGTAATACTCTAGCGCTTTCTGTTGCTCTCCCAATTCTGAGTAAACTAAGCCGATGTTATTAAGGGTAGTGGCTTCCCCACTGCGATCGCCCACGGCCCGATTCAGGGGCAGGGACTGGTTGTAATACTCTAGCGCTTTTTGTTGCTCTCCCAATGCTGAGTAAACTAAGCCGATGTTGTTGAGGGTGCGAGCTTCCCTACTGCGCTCACCGAGGGCCCGAATCAGGGGAAGGGTCTGGCTGTAATACTCTAGCGCTTTCTGTTGCTCTCCCAATGCTGAGTAAACTAAGCCGATGTTATTAAGGGTAGTGGCTTCCCCACTGCGATCGCCCACGGTTCGAGTCAAGGGCAGGGACTGGTTGTAATACTCTAGGGCTTTCTGTTGCTCTCCCAAGTCTGAGTAGACACTGCCGATGCTATTGAGGGTGGTAGCTTCCGCATTGCGATTGCCCACGGTCCGAGTCAGGAGAAGGGACTGGTTGTAATACTCTAGCGCTTTCTGTTTGTCTCCCAAGTCTGAGTAGACTCTGCCGATACCGATGAGGGTGACAGCTTCCCAACGGTGATTGCCGACGACCCGCAACAAGGGAAGGGACTGGTTGTAATACTCTAGGGCTTTCTGTTGCTCTGCCAATAATGAGTAGACAACGCCGATGTTGCTGAGGGTGATAGCTTCCGCATTGCGATCGCCGACGACCCGAATCAGGGGAAGAGACTGGCTGTAATACTCTAGGGCTTTCTGTTTCTCTCCCAAGTCTGAATAGGCTTTGCCGATGTTGTTGAGGATGGCAGCTTCTCCACCGTGATCGCCCGCTTCTCGATATAGATTTAGTGCTTCTTCCCATTTAGCGATCGCTTTTCTTAAAGATTCCGCTGTCCCCTGCTGGTACAGTTGAACCCCTTCTGTAAAGGCTCTTTTAGCAGTAGCCGTTGCCGGGTTTTCCCCGGACTGCTGCGAACCCCCTTGACTAATTTTAATAACACTGGGTACAGCTACCGCCGGGACTCCGAGCAGGATACTCGCACCTACAGCGATCCCAGAAACCCACAGCCTGAGATTCATAAACACGTGCTCAAACAAGACCTGGTTAACCGCTATCATAGTCGATCGCAGCTTGTCAGGTGCGCTTTCCTTTCCTGCCTGCCGATTGCGTCGGGGGCATATTGTGCGATCCCCCCGCTGCCTCTGGCCACACCACGCGATCGCCCGCATCGGATTTGCCTGCGCGAAGGTTAAAAGTCATAATTGTAATTTTTACGCTATTCTCAACTCAGTATTTTTAAATTAGCGATCGCCCTCAAATCTAGCATCTACTATTTTCTGCTGTTTTATGAAAATCCACAAAAAACACTTCAACAGATCCACTTGGTTTTTTTGTTTAGGAATGTTCGCTGTGTTTCTCCTATCCTTAACTCTGCGATTTTGGGAACTGGAGCGATTTAACACTTTAGTATTTGACGAGGTTTACTACGCTAAATTTGCCAACGATTATCTCACAAAAACTCCTTTTTTTAACGCTCACCCGCCTCTGAGCCAGTACATAATTGCGATCGGCATTTGGATTGGCACTCATCTTCCCTTCGGCAAAACCGCCGTCAACAGTATGGCTGGCTCCCTGCTTTCCCCTTGGGATTACCGCTGGCTGAATGCTCTTACAGGTTCCTTTATTCCGCTAGTTGTGGGAGTACTGGCTTATCAGCTAGTTCCGCGCCGCACCTTTGCTTTTATTGCTGCTTTATTTATCGCCTGCGACGGTCTGTTTTTAGTTGAGTCTCGCTACGCGCTGAACAATATTTATCTGGTTTTATTTGGAATATTAGGTCAGTTATTTATTTTAAAATCCGTAGAAGCAGAAGGCAAAAAGCGCTGGCTTTGGCTGCTACTAGCCGGGATAGGTTTCGGCGCCTCTGCGGCTATCAAATGGAACGGATTATGGTTTCTCTTCGGTACTTATCTAATTTTAATCTGTGCTTGGGCAGTTCGTTTTATCCAGGGGAACAGAGGAAATGAAGAACAAAGCTACGAGGTAAATTCACCTCTAATTCCTGCCGAAAGTCCCATACAAAAACTGACTCAACTCAAATTTATAGAAGTAGGTTTAACTCTAGCTGTCATTCCTATTTTAGTTTACAGCCTATGCTGGATTCCTCACCTGCATCTCAATCCAACTCCCAATTTCTGGCAGATGCAAACGGAAATTTTGACTTATCACCAGCGGATTAAAAGCGGCCCAGATGTACATCCTTACTGTTCCACGTGGTACAGTTGGCCTTTGATGCTGCGCCCCATAGTTTACTTCTACAAAACTGCTAGCAGCAATGCCCAACCTGATCCGGTTTTGCCGCCTTTACCTGAAGGTGCAACTCGGGCAATTTTTGACGTTCACGCGATGGGAAATCCCTTCCTTTGGTGGCTTTCAACCTTAGCTTTATTGCTAGTAATAGGAGTTTTAGTTCACCGGATTTTGGTGTGGCTGCAAACGCGCAGCGAAGCTTCTGTTGACACGCTAGAACAGCAGCAGCCGATTTTGTTTCCGCCGACTGCTGAAATGTGGCTGGCGTTATATTTAATAGTTAATTGGGCCGCTAATTTGCTGCCTTGGATGAAGGTGACTCGCTGCATATTTTTGTACCATTATATGGGCTGTTCTGTGTTTGCAGCCTTAGCACTTGCTTGGTGGACTGACAGGTGGCTGCACAGCCCTCAAACTCGACTCCGAGGGATGGGAGTAACAATTATTTTTCTGGTTTTGGGTGCTTTTATTTTCTGGATGCCTATCTATTTGGGACTGCCTTTGTCGCAGTGGGAATTCGATACTCGGATGTGGCTTCATTCTTGGGTGTAAGTTAGAAATAATTCTTTTATTAACGGGCAAGATGCCCGTTCCACAATAAAATTAAGTTTTGTGGAACAGGCATCTTGCCTGTTCCCAACAAAGGTGCAAGATGTAAGTTATAACATTTATGACAAAGGTGAGTTTGTAAAAGCGAGCATTATTTTTGATACAGTGCTCGATAAACTGGTTCGCCGCGTTTGAGAGTCGCAATTTCTCTTTCAGTAGGCACAGGTAGAGGATTTTCTGCTAGCCAATTCTCGCCGTTTTGACGTTTAAAACTGGGGTGAGATGAAAAGCGATCGCACATTTCCCTTTCTACTTCCTCAATATCTGACTGAATAAACACTTCGCCACCCATTCCCAGATAAGTTGCCAATTCGTTGACTAATTCCTGCTGCACCACCCGCCGTTTGTGGTGCTTTTTCTTGAACCACGGATCGGGAAATTGAATGCTAACTAGCTGCAAAGTGCCAGCGGGGAAAGTTTCTAAAATCGGCTTCAGGGAACTATTAGCATTGCAAAACAAATAGTGCAAATTTGTCAAGGCTTTTTCGTCCCGCCAAAGATTTGCCTCGTCAACCAAAGGTTCCCGAATTTCTAATCCGAGAAAATTCCAGTCAGTTTGGATTTGCGCCATGTGCCACAAAAACCGTCCTCTGCCGCAGCCGATATCTAAATGCAGCGGTAAATTTAAGTCGGCATAGATTTTAGTCCAATCCGGGGGACTTGCAGATGCTTGATATCTAATTGATAGGGGATTGACGTGTTCCCGCACTCTTACTCTTGCCAATTTTGCTGTCTCCTAAATGTAATTTTGAACCGCTGATGAAGGCAGATGAACGTGGATTAACGCAGATAAATATTGATTTTTGCGATATTGTTCAATACTTTTTAATTAATGAGCAATATTAAATTGCAGAGGGACAATTTTAAATTGCTCATTATTGCATTAGGCTTCTGGTTCAATGCCTGCTGCTCTTAATTGGGCGGCTAATCTTTCCGATCGTTCTCGTTCTTGTTCGGCTTGCTGTTGAGCGAGATCCCTTTGCTGCCGTTCCCTTTCTACCATTTCTGCTCCCCACAATAACATCTCTCCGCTCTCATCCCACCACCGCAACCAATATCCGGTTCTTTCGGCCTTGGTTCCCTGCCAAACACCCAAAAATAACCCAACTCCTTCAATCCAATAACGATTGTTTGAATCCGGCTGCTGTACTTGATATCTTCCTGATGAATTCAACTGATAGACTTCGATAACTCCGGCGGCAGGTTCAAAAAGTGCATAGATTGGCACTCGCAATACTTGCTCGTAAAAAAACCATTTTCCCGGCGGATACGTTGGTTTTATTGAATATTCATCGTTGGGACTAGCGGACAAAAATTCCATGACAATCGCCGGGACTTCTCCTTCTAAGTTGGGAGTGTAACTGCGACGAATTTCTTGACTAGAAAGCGGCTGTACGTTGCGGGCATAAAACCAATCTGGAGCTTTAATAACTAGCTTGCCGTTTAATGTAGCGCAAATTCCCATGTTTAGGGCAACTAATATTCCAGTTACAATTAGCCCTGCGATTTCTAAGATTTCTCGCAAGGCAGCAGCGAGCAAGGGCTGGTCGATATTTTCCACAGGTTCCTCGTCTAAAATGAAATCGTCTGGCAATTTTTCCCAAGTAATTTTTAAGTCTGCTGTACTGACTGTCATTGTATTTCACCTCTGAATGAGATTACTGGAGCGCGGTTTGCAATACTTCGCGATGAAAGAGCGATCGCTCTACTATAAATTTTATCCTGTCTGGCGATAAGGCGTCGCCATTAGCATAGTGTTCGATCCAGGTTTTGCTGATTAAATAAGGATCGTCTGGCAATTCTGATAATAAGTATCCCGGCATTTCTAGCTCTTCCATTAACTGGCTGACTTTGGGATCGTAGCTGAGGGCAAAACAGCGGCATTCTTCGGATGCTGCCATAATTAAACTGTGGTAGCGCATCCCGATCGCCATTTCGACTCCCCGGAACACTCCTTTCAATTTTCTGGGGTCGTCTAAACTGAGGATGCAGCTTCTTTTCGGCAGGGCTTCGTGCAAATGTTGGGCAATTTCTAAGTCGTGAGAAGCTTGAAAAGGCAGCAGCAAAATTAAGGTGCGAGTTGCTTTTTGAAAGTCAACTAAAGCTTGAGTTAAGATTGACAAACGGGCGGCAGTTAGTGTAGAATGAGAACGCAAACAAACAGCAACTCTGGGCGCAGGTAAATCCCACAAGCCCGACACGGGGGAATTCTCCAAAGCCCACACGGGATCGGGCGCTAAAGTAAAAGGAATTTGCCAATCTGCAAGTAAAGTAGCTGAAGCTTTATCCCGCACGCTGACGGCGGTGCATCCAGCAAAACAGCGCTGAGATAACTTGCGAGTGATTTCGCGCTTCAAAGGCCCAATTCCCTGGGCCCAAGCAACAGTTTTTAAGCCCATCTGCTGCGCTAATCCCATCAAACCCCCATAATAGAAAGGGCTCACAATGCTAGTAGCATCTTGGATTAAACTACCGCCGCCCCAGATTAGGGCGTCGGAGGTGCGGAGTGCTTCGAGAACTTGAAACGCATTCATGCGATCGCGCGCAGCTACCCCGTACCGCTGATTTGTCTCGACAGGATTGCCAGACAGGACGATCGGCGTCACGCCATCTGGTAACATTTGCAGTAGCGATGCCAACAGCGCCTCGTCGCCGCCGTTGCCTTTACCGTAATAGCCGCACAAAATTGCTCGCATTTCTACTCTTTTATTTGTTTGTGATGGGGAATCTAACTATTTTAGATTTTAGATTTTAGATTTTAGATTTTTTTGATATTTGAGATTTGAAAATTGATGCTACTACCAAAAAAATGCTACTGTCATCAAGCTTCAAGGCTTTACGTCATCAGTCAGCTCAAATCACAAATCTAATAAAATCTCGAATCGCTAATCTAAAATTGTATGACCAGCCCAAAAACAGGTACAAGCCCCCACTTAAGTCGTGGATGCTCCTAAAATTTTAGACCAAAGCTCAAGCTCCAAGATTCATCTGTGGAGTCAACCTAAAATCTAAAATCTAAAATCTAAAATCGACTGACTCATCATACTTTATATGACAGTTGCGTAAGTCCCGATCGATAAATCTTTCATCTTCGTTCAGAATACAAAAAATGCACGCTTTGTCAATTCCCACCTGGATTATTCACGTCTCTAGCGTCGTCGAGTGGATTGCCGCCATCTGGTTAATTTGGACTTACGGCGAAGTCACTCAAAACCGAGCTTGGTGGGCCCTTTCCGCCGGAATGCTGCCCGCTCTCGTCAGCGCTATGTGTGCCTGTACATGGCACTATTTTGACAACTCTCCAGCCCTAGAATGGATCGTTACCCTGCAAGCGGCAATGACTCTCTTCGGGAATTTTACTTTGTGGGCTGCAGCTTGGTGGATTTGGCGATCGGCGCAGCCAGCAGAGAAAATTAAAGATTGAAAAAGAGGTAAATATTTTGAAAAAAATCACTATTTGGGTCAAATTAGCCGCGAGTTCGCTGTTGTTAACAGCCGGATTTTTGCTTCCCAGCAAAGCCAGCAACACTTCCTTACAACTCGCCCAGCAGCCTAACTGCAAAAGTCCTCAAACTACACAGGAGCAGAATGCGTGTTCCAGTCAAGAGTTTCAGGCAGCAGACAGAAAACTCAATCAAGTATATCAGCAACTTCAGCAGAAACTCAACAGCAAACAAAAGCAAAGATTGATAGTAGCACAGCGTAGTTGGCTCAAGTTTAGAGATGAATCTTGCAATTATGAAATGGGGCAGTTTGAAGGTGGGACTTTGGCTGCTTCTACCTACAGTTATTGCAGAGCGAGGGTGACACAAGAACGGGTTAAAGATTTGGAGCGTTATTTGCAACAAGCAAATTTGTAAAAGTTCGATCGCGAGCGAGAATAATTTACCCATTAAATCATCTATACCGCGACAACCTCATCTTTTGCACTTCTAGAAGCCCCAGCACAAACCAGCTCAAGAGTGATATAAAGCTTTGTTTTTTATTTTACCCTTTGACACGCCTATGGTGTAAAATCTAAATTCTCAAATCTTATATTTTAAATCCCTATGTCCTTCGTTGGTTTGCACATTCACAGCGATTATAGCTTACTAGATGGGGCGTCTCAGCTACAGCAGCTCGCAGAACGGGCGGTGGAATTGGGGATGCCCGCGATCGCCCTTACAGACCACGGGGTGATGTACGGCGCGATCGAGCTAATCAAAGTTTGCCGAAATAAAAATATCAAGCCGATTATTGGCAATGAAATGTATGTCGTCAACGGCGACATTGAAGTAAAAGTTCGAGGTAGAAGAAAATACCATCAAGTTGTTTTAGCTAAAAATACCCAAGGTTATAAAAACCTCGTCAAACTAACCACAATTTCCCACTTAAAGGGAATGCCTGAAAGAGGTATTTTTGCTCGACCTTGCATCAATAAGGAACTGCTAAAACAATACTCCGAAGGTTTAATTGTCACCAGTGCTTGTTTGGGCGGGGAAGTTCCCCAAATGATTCTGCAAAACAAGCTAGATACTGCCCGTGAAGTAGCCACATGGTATAAAGAAGTATTTGGGGAAGATTACTATATAGAAATTCAAGACCACGGTTCCCCGGAAGACCGGATTGTTAATGTTGAAATCGTCAAAATTGCCCGCGAACTCAAGATTAAAATAATTGCCACCAATGATTCTCACTATATTTCCTGCAACGACGTAGAAGCACACGATGCTTTGCTGTGCATTAACACCAACAAACTGATTGAAGAAGACAAGCGGATGCGCTACAGCGGCACTGAGTATTTAAAGTCCGCAGATGAGATGGCGCAACTGTTTCGAGACCATTTGGATGATGAAACAATTAAAGAGGCGCTCGAAAATACCCTAGAAGTCGCAAATAAAGTATCAAGATACGAACTCACAGGAGAAGCTCGAATTCCCACAATTCCCATTCCCCCAGAACATACAGCCGATACTTATGTAGAAGAAATATCCTGGTTGGGACTCTTAGAACGCCTCAAAGCCCGCACCAGAAATGAAATCCCCCCCGTCTACAAACAAAGACTAGAATACGAACTGAAAATGCTTCAGCAGATGGGCTTTTCGGAATACTTTTTAGTAGTTTGGGACTACATAAAATATGCTAGAGACAATGATATTCCAGTAGGGCCAGGACGCGGTTCTGCCGCAGGTTCTCTAGTTGCCTACGTCCTCAAAATCACCAATATAGACCCCGTACACCACGGACTACTATTCGAGCGATTTCTCAATCCCGAACGGAAATCTATGCCAGATATTGATAGCGATTTCTGCATAGAAAGGCGAGATGACATGATTAAATACGTTACTGAAAAATATGGTAGCGATCGCGTAGCGCAAATTATTACTTTCAACAGAATGACCTCAAAAGCTGTCTTGAAAGATGTTGCCAGAGTGTTAGGGATTCCCTATAAAAAAGCAGACGAAATGGCAAAATTAATTCCCGTGTCCAGGGGAAAACCGGAAAAACTTAAAGTGATGATTTCCGATGACACACCTGCACAGGAATTTAAAGACAACTATGAAAATACAATTTGCATCAATGAAGAAACAGGGACACAAGTCCCAGTTCGTCAGTGGATTGACATGGCAATTCGCATTGAAGGAACCAACAAAACCTATGGCGTTCACGCGGCCGGTGTAGTAATCTCTTCAGAGCCGTTGGATGAAATTGTACCGCTGCAAAAGAATAATGAGGGTGCTGTAATTACCCAATATTTTATGGAAGATTTGGAATTTTTGGGTCTGCTGAAAATGGACTTTTTGGGATTGAAAAATTTAACAACTCTCCAGAAAACAGTTGATTATATTAAGCACACCCAAAATCTAATTGTAGATCCAGAAATGCTACCTTCTGATATAGAGCGCAGAGCTCAAGAGACTTTTGCCAGAATCAAAAAGTTACCAAATGATGTAGATAAAACTTATAGACTTTTAGAAAGAGGAGATTTAGAAGGTATTTTTCAGTTAGAATCCTCTGGAATGCTGGATGTAGTGAAAAAACTCAAACCTTCCTGTCTGGATGATATTTCTTCTATTTTGGCACTTTACCGACCTGGGCCGCTGGATGCAGGTTTGATTCCTCAGTTTATTGACTGCAAGCACGGTAAAACAGTTGAGTACGATCATCCGCTATTAGAACCGATTTTAAAAGAGACTTACGGAACGCTTTGCTTTCAAGAGCAAATTATGCGGATGGCTCAAGATTTGGCGGGCTATTCTTTGGGGCAAGCTGACTTGCTGCGGCGTGCAATGGGAAAGAAGAAAGCTGATGAAATGCAGAAGCAAAAAGAAACGTTTATCGACGGCGCAACTAAGAATGGAGTCAGTCAAAGAATTGCTGAGAAACTGTTCGCGCAGATGCTGCAATTCGCTGAATACTGTTTTAATAAATCCCATTCAATGGCCTATGCCTATATCACTTATCAAACTGCCTATTTAAAGGCGAATTATCCTCTAGAATACATGGCTGCACTGCTGACAGCTAACAGGGGCGATCAGGATAAAGTACAGAAATATATTGCCAATTGTCTCAAGCTGGGTATTGAGGTGGAGCCGCCCGATGTTAATAGCTCGGAACTTACTTTTACACCGCTTCCCAAACTGATGACTGGCTCGGCAAAAGATAAAATCTTGTTTGGAATTTCTGCTGTTAAAAATGTGGGAGAAGCTGCGATTGAAAATATTTTGGCAGCGAGGCAGGAAGGGGGTAAGTTTAAATCGCTGGCTGATTTGTGCGATCGCGTAAATCTCCATTCTGTCAACCGCCGCGCTTTAGAAGCATTAATTCAATGCGGTGCTTTTGATAAAATTGAAAACAACCGCAAGCACTTAGTAAACGACCTCGAAGGAGTGATGAAATGGGCGCAAGAGCGCAAAAGAGATAGAGAAAGCGGGCAAGGTAATCTCTTTGACTTGTTAGGTACGAATAGCTTTGGTAAGTCGGTCAATACCTATGAGTCTGCACCTAGATCTAAATTGGTACCAGATTATGACAAACAGGAGAAATTGCGTTTAGAAAAAGAATTGCTGGGCTTTTATGTATCAGAACATCCCCTAAAGTTTCTCATGCAAGTAAACCAAGACCCCGATGTAGTGACTCTCGAACAGTTAGCAGATAAAAAGGGGAAAGTATCAGTTATTGTCATGCTCAACGCTATCAAAATGGTAGTGACCAAAAAAGGCGATGCGATGGCTATTTTGCAGTTAGAAGATTTGACACATCAAATAAAAGCTGTTGTGTTCCCCAAGGCTTACGAACAAGTGAAGCCTTACATTGTAGAGAATGCTATCTTACAGATTAGTGGAAAAATTGAGAAAGATGGGGAGGAAATTCAGATAATTGTAGACACGGCCAAGCCGGTGGAAACAGTACAGGTTACAGAGGAAATCGAGAGGATGGAATCGGAAATAAACAACTCTTGGCCGGGGGAAACAGTCAACATTGTACGATCGACCAAACCTGTCGAAGTTCTAGAAATGGTGATTGTCAAGCTGACACCCCAGCAAATACAAGACGGCAAAAAACTCAATTCCCTCAAAGCTATTTTGCAAGAACTTTCCAATCGTGGAGAAGGTGCTAGCGTTTCTGTGGGGGGAATTGTTGTCGGTGAATATTCTTGTCAACCCGTTCGCATTAACCCTCAATTGTGGGTGCAAGATGGCGAGGGAACTGTTAGCCGTCTTAAGTCGGCTGGATTTGATGCTTGGGTTTTTCCTCTAGACAATCCCGGGGATACTGCGGTGTTTCGAGAAATGCGATCGCAACTTAATGTACATTCTTGGGCCAGTCGTTTACTTGACACTGACACCGATCGCCTTCACAAGTATCTCAATTATCTCGCCCAACTAAACAGACGCCCGCCAAATTAACACTTCGCCGCCATCCCCACCGGTGACTAAAGTTTGACCGTCAGGACTAAAAGCCACCGGATTGCACCCAGCAAGAGAGCACAAACATTCTGCTGTTTCAAGGTTCCAGAGTTTAACCGTACCGTCTCGACTGCCGCTAGCCATAGTTTCGCGATCGGGACTAATCGCCACCGAAATCACCGCATCAGAATGCCCCCTCAAAGTATTAATCAATTCGCCTGTATCGGCATTCCACAATTTAACAGTAGCGTCGGCACTTCCACTGACAATCGTCTTTCCGTCTTGACTAAATGCGATCGCATAAACCCAATCTGAATGACCGACAAAAGTCCGTACACTCTCCCCAACACCTACCAGCCACATCTTGATAGTTGTGTCAGCACTGCCGCTGGCAAGCATCATACTTTGAGGGCGAAAACTAACAGATAAAACCTTGTCAGAATGTCCCGAAAGTTTTTGAACCAATTCTCCATTGCGCTGGTTCCACAATTTAATACTCTGGTCGCCGCTAGCACTCGCAATCGCTCCCGAGTCGCAACTAAAAGCCACCGAGTACACGGAGCCGTAGCGGTGACTGTACGGCGAACCAAAATCGCTATAAAATTCGCGAATCATCGCCTTTTTATCCAACTTCCACTCAATGACTTTTCTGTCAAAACTGCCGCTAACCAGCATTCTCCCGTCTGAGCTGATTGCCACAGCATCAACCGTTGCGGAATGACCGAAAAAAGTATGGATGAATTCACCTGTTTGCAGGTCCCACAGCTTAATTGTTTTATCGTCGCTGGCGCTCGCTAGAATATTACCTTGAGGATTAATAACCACAGCATTAACCGGGGCTGAATGACCTTGGAGAATGCGATCGCACCGCCAGTTATTAGAGGACAATAATCTCGGATTGCCAGCGGATGGCACAACATGAATCTTCTGGGGCGGCGCGGCCGAGACGGCGGTTGCTGTATTGGGCTGTGAGTTAGTTACTGGCGAATTAATAGCTATTTTTGTTGGCGAATTATAACAGATTTGAGAGCGGGGATATTGCCCAACATTTACCAAGTCTTGCAACACTTCAGCAGCGGATTGATATCGCTCTCGTACCGAATCTTTGAGCAATTTATTCAAAATAGTTGCTAATTTTTGGCTGACTTTTATGCCTTTTTGCGCCAAGTGCGATCGCCAAATCCATTTGCATTCCAAAGCATCGAACAAATCCTTCAGTACCGCCCCAGTTAGCAGGTGAATGCAGGTAACGCCCAAACTGTAAAGGTCGCTCGCCGGATAGGCTTTGCCGCTGCGAATTTGTTCGATTGGCGCATAGCCTGCAGTTCCAGTTATCGTCCCAGTTTGCGCCTCAGAAAGGCCGGTAATGTGCTTAGCAACTCCAAAATCTACTAGCACAAACTGACCCCCCCTGGCCTTCCCCTGTACAGCAGGAGATTCAGCCACAATTAGCCCTTTCATACCAGCAGAAGATTGAGGTAAATTTGCCCCTCCTTTTCCTTTACCAGGAGTCGAGCTGCCATATCCCGCCGCAGCCCACAAGGTTTGGGGAGTTCTTCGCACAATATTTTCCGGCTTAATATCCCGATGAATCACCTGCTGCTCGTGAACAAATTGCAAAACAGGCAACAAATTGATCAACAATTCCCAAATCTGTTCCTCGCTAAAAGCTCCCTGCTGCTGCAACTCCTGAAACAAATTATTTCCTTCGATTAACTCTTCCACAAGATACAGACGTTTGGCTTGTTCAAAAGAAGCCAGCAAACTTGGAATCTGCGGGTGCTCTCCGAGTTCGTGCAATCGATGAGCTTCTTGTTTGAACAGTGCAGTTGCCTTTTCTAATTCAGCTTTTTCTTGAACTTGGGGGAAAAATTGTTTGATGGCGCAGGGAGTTTTCAACCTATCTTCATCGACAGCTAAAAAAGTTCTGCCAAATGTTCCTTCACCGATAGGTTGAATGGCGCGGTAACGCTCTTTCAGTAGCAATTTAGAGCCGCACGCCAAACAAAAATTGGTTGAGTCAGCATTCTGCGGCTTTTGGCAATGGGGATTGAGGCAATAGCTCATCTTTTTTCCGGCCTGGAGATTCCCACCACAGCTAAACTTAGCAACATGGTAGTCTGTTTCCACTCACGCCCAGAGCACCATTCTCGATAATACCTGAGAAACTCGCTTTCTTAACCCAAAATCTCGGATCTCAGGTTGAGCCCGTGGCAAAAACCAAGGTGACGACACTAGAAGTGCTTGATGTGAGTTTCCATATATTGTAGTGCTTTCCTAAAATTTTGCAGGTTGGCGGAGCACAAACTGATAGGTCAACACTTAACTGTTAACTACGGCTATTCGGGAGCATTTCTGCAGAGAGTAAATACAAAACTGAGGTGATCCCGGCTATTCTCCCCCATCTAAAAGACACTCTTGCTCCTCGCCGCCCTTCTGTGAGGATGCTTTGGCTTTAATCACCGCTTCTCTAAAGCCTAAAACTAATAAAATATTGGCAAGTGTTAAGAATAGTTCTGCAGAACCGTGCAGCCAATCGACATTTGCTAGCGACTCGTTGTAGGCAACTTTTGCGTAAATTGCGGCGGGAATCGTCACCGCTACAAAAACGAGAGTCCCGTAAAATCCCATCAGAGCTAAACGGGGTGTTTTTCCCGATCGAGTCAAAAACCAGAGAAATCCCAAGTAGGGAAATAGAGACAGAACAAATAAAGTTTCTTTGGAAATCATTAGTAATTGGCGAGCGACCAGATACTATGATAAATTAAAAGCTCAAAAATTAGTGTGAATATTTTTTAACTTTTAATGTTTAGTTTTTTATATTTAATTAGACAGATGCACCCGTTTCTATCGAACCGCTATCGAATCACCCAATACCATAGCTCTTAACCCAAGCCGCAGCAGGTTGGCAGTATTCAAAACTCCTCACCCACCCGGAGACAAAACCCGTAACTTTTCCCCTAACACCGTTTTTAGCATAACACATTTTTCACCGTGCCAGTCTGTTAATTGTCCCTCACTCCAAAGCTACCCAGCAATTAGAAATAGAGACGGTTCCAAAGTTTTTTGTCTGCTAGGCATCAAGCAAGCATCGTTCAAAACCTCTAAATCCAAGCCGTTATTTCTATCTTCTGCTGCCAGAATTTCCTTGAGCTTAGCATCCAAATCAAAACACGGGCCACAATCCCAAACTTTAAGTTCCAACCGTCCCTTAAACACCCTAATTTCCAGTTGAACAGGAGTTTCTACTGGCAGATTTTTGTGAGCGTGGCGAACTGCATTAGTGAAACCTTCAGCCAACGCCAACTGAAAGTTCCACCAAACCTCATTGGGGAGCGATAAATCTTTCAACTTATCAAACCACAACAAAACTTGAGTTAAAGCATTGACATCTGTGTTGACTTGCAGGCTAATATGTTGAATACAAGTTTCATGCAGCTCTTCTTCCTGCTCTGTTTCAGTCTGCCAATCCCAGGTGTTTAATAAATTCATTAACCCATCTAAAACGCTAGCTTTTTTTATATTTTGGGAGTGATTGCGACCTTCTACTTCGTAATTTTTGGTCAACGACAAACAATTTCGATTGTCGAGAGTCCGGGTGTAACTGAGCTCGTCTGCAATCTGCCACATGAGTTTGATCCCCCTGCCGCCTTCTGCAAGTTGATCTATGCTGTTAGACATCTATTTTCCTCGTTTGAAAGTATTAGCTTTACCAAATTTTCCCACCCGCCGAGACACGTGGAAATTTTTTTATACTTCCTTGCTCGGTATTATTTCGGGGATCACACAAAAATGCTATCTTCTTTATAGAAGGCAGCGCATCAGCAATATGTCTTAAGAGTCTAAGCCAATTGGCTTATTTACCTATCGCCTGTACGGAGAACGATCGCCCTCGGCAGCAAAATCCAACTGCATCTATTACAAATACTTATCCGTTGTCGGAGTCGGTCACTTGCCGCAGCCGTCCCAAGCTCTAGAATCCCTGGCATTTAGCGCCTCCGGGCGTTCGCCGTTCGCTGCAGGGAGCCTTGATGTGCGGGCTTTCATCCCCAACGCGTAAGTAATATCCGTGAGGGCGATCGAACCTTACACCGTCGAGTCGCGTCCATCCACTAGACTAGGACTTACGCAAACAACCCAGTTTCTGCTCAGAATATTGGGTTTGACAGCGAGGAATTAACGAGGAAACCGGGTTTTTGGTCCCCCGCACGTAAGTCCAGCAGACAAATCGGTGATGAAAGGCAGTTACAGGACTTACCCAGACTATGACCCAAATCAAACTCAAAATTCTGACTGCAGCGATAATGCTACTCCCATTTTGCGCCGCACTTCCCTTACAAGCTCAAAATCTGTCTCTAGTCAAGCGGCTGCTAGAAACCAGAGGATGTCCCGGATGCGACTTATTTGGCGCTTCCTTGAGCCGTGCAGATTTGTTTGGCGCTTCCTTGAGCCGCGCCACTCTCAACAGGGCCGACTTAGTTGATGCCGACTTGACTGCGGCTGACTTAATGGAAGCTAATTTAAACAACGCCAACATGAGAAACGCCTTTTTGGCTGACGCCGACCTCAGCAAAGCCGACATGAGCAGGGCCGACATCAGGGGAGCCAACTTAGAAAATGCCAACCTCAGCGAGAGTTTTCTGCGAGACGCATCCCTCCAGTTGGCTAACTTAAAATGTAGTAATTTGAGGGCCGCTAAACTAAGTAGAACCGACCTAAGAAATGCCGATTTAAGCGGTGCCAATCTCAGCGGTGCAGACCTCCAAGAAGCCGATTTAAGCGGTGCCAATCTCAGCGGTGTAGACCTTAGATCTGCCGACTTGAGGGATGCGAGATTGAACAAAGCTAATCTCACAGATGCCAATCTCTGCGGCGCCCGGATGCCGAACAGAAAAATATCTCGGCGAGGCTGCGAAGTTAAGAAAGAACAAGCGATAAGCACGAACAATTACTGCAATTATTGCTATGCCTTGAATGACTGGTGGCTTAATGTATTAAGGTTGCAGTAAGCGGTATCATCGGGATAACTGCTCCGCTTTAAATATGTACTGTTAGAAGTGCGAGCAGGCGGTACAGATATCAAACTTAACCTGTTACCGCCAATAGCTTTTATCTACTTTGAAGAACCTAAAAATTGGCTCAGTATTTGCAGATATTCTGCCCCCCCGATCTGTGCCACATTAGTGTGACCTCCGTCAGGAACTATGTAAAGCTGTTTGGGTTCAGGTGCTGCCTCAAACATTTTTTTGCTCATTTCCACTGGAACTACATTGTCAGCAGCCCCGTGAATAAACAGCACGGGCATTTGCAGGCGATCAACTTTTGAAAGAGAATCAAACCGCTGTGTCAGCAAAAAATCGATCGGAAACATCCAAAACAGCCCTTTTTGGAAATTCACCATCGCCCGTGTCGAAGTAAAAGAGCCTTCTACGATTAACCCCGCCGCCTCTGGGTGACGCACCGCTAGATCGATCGCGATCGCCCCTCCCAAAGAATGACCGTAGATATAAATTTGATTCGGGTTGATCCCCCGCTGTTTCACCAAATAATCCCAAGCAAGTTGAGCATCCTCATAAACCTGAGATTCACTGGGAAAATCGCCCTGGCTTTTTCCATAACCACGATAATCGATCACAAATACCGACAAACCTAATCGATGAAATCGATAAGCGTGTTCGACATTTGCTCCTACATTTGAAGCATTGCCGTGCAGGTACAAAATTACCCCCCCTAACCCCTTGTTAAGGGCGGGAACCGCAGTGATGGCCCGTTTGTCACTTTGGGGCATAGCCAGCAGCGACTCTCCCTTTCTTGCTCCCCCCCTTGCTAAGGGGGGGCTGGGGGGGTTTTCCGAGGCAGGAATCCACCACCCGTGCACGCTTTCCACCGCGCCTGTTTTAGTTGAAATTGGCAACCAAACATCTTGATATTTCAACTGAAAATCATCTGGCGTAGTTTCGATCGCCCGCGCGGGAAAAAAGATAAACTTACCTTGCGCTACAAAGAGGAATACACAAGCAGCAGAATAAGCAACGGCCAAAACTATCCCAAAAGCTATTAGCGATTTAGACACAAGGAATACTAGCAGATTGTTCATAGATAGAGCACGCGGGAAATTAGAGATCGCTCAAAAGCTAATGGCAAATGATTAATTCAGACAATTAGCCAAGATCGATTACTAACTTCCGCCGCAGCATTCCGCCGATTTTCAAAAATTAATGCAATTCGGGGTGGTGCAAGTGCCAATTCGTAGACTGTTCGTAAGCGTGAGCCACTTGAAACAACCGAGATTCTTGCAAAACATTACCAATCAGTTGTATACCCACGGGCAGTCCTTTATCATCAAATCCGCAGGGCAAACTCAAAGCTGGCAAACCAGCAAGATTAACGGGAATAGTCATCAAATCTGACAAATACATACTCAGGGGGTCATTTAATTTTTCGCCTGCCTTAAATGCGGTAGTAGGAGCAGTGGGACAGACTAAAACATCAACTTGAGAAAAAGCTTTTTCAAAGTCTTCTTTAATCAAAGTCCGAACTTTTTGAGCTTTTAGATAATAGGCATCGTAATATCCAGCCGACAATACGTAAGTGCCGATCGCAATCCGGCGTTTAACTTCCGCACCGAACCCTTGAGAGCGGGTTTTGGCATACATATCCAAAAGATTATCGGAGTCGGGAGACCGGAAACCATACTTGACTCCATCATATCGCGCCAAATTTGCCGAAGCTTCCGAGGGAGCAATGATGTAGTAAGTGGGCAAACCGTAGCGGAACCGGGGACAAGAAATGACTTGAATTTCTGCGCCCAATTGTTGAAATTGCTCGATCGCCTTAGTAACAGCGTCTTTAACCCCCGAGTCGAGCCCTACACCAAAAGTTTCTTTAATTACACCAATTCTAATCTGACCCTTCGGTCGTAAACTGGGTCTTAAAGCTTGAGCGTAGTCAGGAATTGGGACATTAAGACTCGTGGAATCTCTCGAATCATAACCGGCGATCGCCCCCAACAAAATCGCCGTATCCTCAACAGTCCGGCCAAAGGGCCCGATTTGATCGAGAGAAGAAGCATAGGCCACCAAACCGTAGCGAGAAACCAACCCATAAGTCGGTTTCAGCCCCACCAACCCGCAAAAAGCAGCAGGTTGGCGGATTGAGCCCCCAGTATCCGAACCCAAACTCACGACGCATTCTCCAGCGGCTACCGCTGCGGCAGAACCGCCAGAAGACCCGCCGGGCACGCGCTCCAAGTCCCAAGGATTCGCGGTAACTTGATAGGCAGAAGTTTCCGTCGAGCTCCCCATTGCAAACTCGTCCATATTCGCCTTACCCACAATCACCGCACCGGCTGCTTGGAGTTTGGAGACGACGGTGGCATCGTAGGGAGGAACAAAATTCTCCAAAATCCGAGAGGCGCAGGTTGTGGGAACGCCCTCGGTACACATATTGTCTTTAACGGCGATCGGGATACCGGCCAACAGGCCAATTTGCTCTCCGGCTGCGATTTGGGCATCCACTTTATGGGCCTGCGCCAATGCGCTGTCTGCTGTCACGCACAGAAAGCTTTTCAACTTCGGCTCTAGCTGGGTAATTCGGTCTAATGCTTCTTGAGTAATTTCCACAGCAGAGCGTTCTTTATTGACCAGTTGTCGGTGCAACTCGCGGATGGATGCCATGCTCGTACCTTTATCATTTCTACTTTGAGACAATACAGTTAATATAACTGGCAATTGTACCTGCTTACAGCCCGAAGGCAAAGTCGGCTATTTTTATGGCGAAAGTTCAAGCGGGCGATCGGTCATTTTATATACAATAGATTAAATTCCCAAAATCCCACCGCACACAAAATAGCGATCGAGTTTTTTACCTAATCTTTTAACAAACCAAGAATGCAACTGTATCAGGACTCATGCAAAAAGTGGTTTGACGCAAGATTTATATGACTAAGGGGTAAGGTGTGCAATGCGGTTCCTACATAATTAGGTTCTGCCTCCAAGAATCTTTAGGCAAGCTCACAATCATTAGGAAATCAGTTATTCCCACTTCTGTCATCTAAATTATAAAATATTAGCTCCCTGTTTCTTTTGGACGACGCCCAGGATTTATGGCAAAAAAAGATGCTATACAAAATAAATCAATCCCACAGAATTCCTGCTTTTTGCGGTTGATAGTTAGACTTTCTTAAAAAATTCGTTACTAAAAAATTACCAAGCTGGCTAGATTCAATTATATTAAAAAACCTAATTAAAAGCATCTGAAACGGATTTTAACGAGATTAATCGCCTCTTTAAATCCCGAGATAAATTAAGTTAAACTAGAAGATTAGGATAATCTAATATTAGATTATGACTGCACATCCCTAATAATTATGGTCAAATTATGAAGAGGACTTTTTGATACAAAAATGACTGAAGTTATCAGTCATCCGAGTGAATTAATGGTGGTGGTGCGATCGAAGAAAATAGTGATCGACCTTTTCCGATGCACCCCCATTGTGAGAGAGGTCAAAAAGCCTGTCAAAAATCTGGGGTTCACAAAAAAGCTTGAAACGCTCACCGTCACCCCGAGGTATTGTGTTGCGTGCACGTGCGAAAAAACAGCAGTCCTTCCTCAAGTGCGACTAGCTGCGTGCATCGGGGGTAAAAAAAGCTACTTATTTGCCCGAACGATCCCCAGGAAAATAATTTCATCCGGAATTATCCCCAAAACCAAAGATATATGGTAAGAAGTTCCCGATGCCCCGTTGGAGGAATGCCACCTAAAGCTCACTTAGAATCCCACCTGACGGCAGAGGAACTCAAAATTCGCTACCGGCAGGCACAAAACACCACAGAGTCGCGCCGCTGGCACTTGCTGCTGTTAGTTTCCCGAAATTGGACTATCAAACAAGCAGCCCAAGTCGTAGGCCTCAACTACGACTACGCCAAAGAAATTGTCCAGCGCTACAACCGAGAAGGGCCTAACTCTGTCAGGAACCGCAGCGGAGACCGCCAGCCCCCTCCTGCGAAATCCTTGCTGAATCCTGAACAGCAAGAAGAACTGCGACAAGCGCTGCAAGGCCCTGCCCCCGACGGCGGAGACTGGACAGGCCCCAAAGTAGCTCGCTGGATTGCCGAAAAAATTGGTAGCGATCATGTCTGGCCCCAACGCGGCTGGGATTACCTCAAGCGGTTGGGTGCTGACTGGCGACGGCGGCGCAAAAAGTAGATAGTTCGCAATATTTTAGAGGGGGTTGATTGCCTTGGTGCGATCGCTCCCTTTATTTTGGTTATTTTGCCACATTGGCGCGATCGAACTATTTTAGATTTTAGATTTTAGATTTTAGATTTGTTCTCCTATCTAAAATCTAAAACCGTTTGACTGATGTAACAATAGCTGCTTATATAGAATTTGGTTGTGTTGAGGATGTTAAATATGCCAGAGATCAGGCGTTTTTTGTCGATCGCCAACAAGATGGCGGCAGTAGTAGCCGGCATTGGGCTGGTTCAGATGTTAACCATCGCAACTTCATTCTCTCAATCATCTAACCCGCGTTCCCTAGACGAACTCTACAAAATTCGCGATCGGCTGATCACCGAATTAGAACAACCCCCCTCTCCCTCCCCAGAACCAACCCTCCTCTCGCGCTTAGTTCCCGTTGCCGCCAATCCTCAAGAACAACTGCTACAGCAGTTGCAAGCGGTGGAAGCTCAAATATTAGTAGAACAAAGGGCTAAGGACGACTTACAGCAAGCAGTCCGTTTAGCCAACCGAGCCGTAGAAACTCAACGGCAGCAAAATAAGTCGATCGCATCTTCCCAGCAAACTCAATTTTTGTGGAACCAGGCCCTCAACAACTTGCAGGAAGTTCCTCAAAATTCATTTTTAGCTTCCCTCACTGCCTCAAAAACTCAAGAATACCGGGAAAATTTAACAGCAGCAACATTTCAAGTGCAGCAAGCAAAATCTGATTTTTTGGGTGCGGTTGCCCGGGAAAGTGGTTTGTCTGCTCAAGCTTCGATTGGTGTTTGCAACCTTTCTAGACAGTGCGTAAACCTCCGGGGCGATGTGCCTCCTGTCAGTCCGGCCAGCTTAATTAAATTGCCGATTGCTGTCGCCCTGATGCAAAAAGTCGAAAAAGAAAAAATTAGTCTCAACCAGGAAGTATTTGTAAATCCGGGTAATTTCACCGAAGACTCATCTACGCAGATTTTGTCCCCTAAAAATTACCCATTACAGCTACTGTTAGAAGAAATGATCGATCGCAGCAGCAATACTGCTACCAATCAACTTATTGATTATTTGGGTTCGGATTACATCAATCAATTCTTAGATAATCGCGGCTACGAAGTCACCCGCGTCAACTTCAAATTAATGGGGGAAAAAATTATGCCTTCTAACCCCGGTTCTGGCCCCAACCGCCTGACTGCTAACGAACTCACCGAGATGATGGTGCAAATTTATAACGGCGAAACACCCGGTGCTAAACTATTAATAGAAACTCTCAACCGCCAGTACGATCGGGCTCTGGGATTTGCCG
Source organism: Microcoleus sp. S13_C5 (assembly GCF_036700845.1). Classification (NCBI taxonomy): domain Bacteria; kingdom Bacillati; phylum Cyanobacteriota; class Cyanophyceae; order Oscillatoriales; family Microcoleaceae; genus Microcoleus; species Microcoleus sp. S13_C5. The sequence continues at coordinate 1,571 of NZ_JAUBPR010000018.1, read as the reverse complement.
CCTTGCAAGGAACTAAAGCTCAGTGGTTGGGCGAAAAAACCGGCCAAAATTCCCTGGTGCTCGGCACAACTTTAGCGATGAGTATTGACGACGAGGCCTATGTAATGACTGTGATTGACACCAGCAGCGGCGATTTACAAATGCGCCAGTCTATTTCTAAAATTGCCGATTACATTAGCCGGAATCCCGGCTTTTAAGAGAATATTGCGAAAACGACTTATTGTCTATCGCGGTAAGTTGCCAGGTTTCAGCGCATGGGGTAGGGAACCCAATTCGAGAATTTAGCGAGATGCTCCCAATATACCATGCACGCCGTCAAAGCCCAGATCAGACCCGCTGCTATTAGAACGATCGTCCCAATCAGTCGCAGAGTGCGATTAGTTGGCATCAACAGCACAGGCGTCGCGCAGACGCCACCGAGTCCCGACAGGATGAAGCCCATACCTGATAGTATTGGCTGCGTGGTTAGACCGAGATTGATAATCCGCAAACCGATCAAAATAGCAGCCGCACCTGCGAAAAAGGCGTAAATCGTAACTGTTAGCAACTCCCAGTTTTGAGCTAGGGCGACAGCAGCACCGAGGAAGACGATACCGAACAAAACTGACATTTCCCCGAAGACAATGTTGAAGCTGCCTGGAACTGACCAAGTGAAGATCATGTGCAAGCCTGTTGTCACGGCGATCGCGCCACTCATGCCAAACCCGGGAATCCACCGTGTTCGATTGGTGCCGTCGATACCGGAATAGACATAGTAGGCGAGGATAAATAACCCTGCCACCATATTGATCAGCATCAAACTGATGTAGTTAATAAACATTAATTTGCCGACCTCCGTCACTCATAAAGGTGAATTATATCTATTGTACATCTCCCATAATTCTCGCTTCACAGGCCGGAGAGCCTGTTCTTGACAGGCTTGTTCGGAGATGTCTATTAACTAACCCAGCAAGAAAGTAGACTTTGCACTAGAATAAACATTAGGAGCAGGAAAAGTCAGTTGTCGCAGATTTAAATTAGCACCTCCTTCAATAATTGCAATTGTATCTTCTGGTTTGGAGATGACTAAATCTGCACCTACCGGAGATATTTGATAGTCACTGAGTTTGCCTGCTAGTCTGAGTACATCGGGAGCATAACACTTATGCGATGAGTACAAATACTCAGAGATACCATGCCCCTCATTAGTCCATAATTAAATATGTTTACCACTCTCGCAAAATTATGAATCCAGAGAAACAAAGAAAGCTACAAGAATATACCAGAGCAATTGCTGAGATTTTATATACAGAAGCTGAATCTGAACAACAGTTCACGCTCGAAAGTATATAAAAAACTATTCAGACACAGCTTCAGCAGTATGTCAGTCCAGAAATTGCCGCTTTTTTTTTAAGAGCTCAACCGGAACAACTTCCGGCAGAACTAGAAAACTTACCAGTACATTAGGGATACTAAAAATCAGTGAAAAACAAGCTAAAATACTCGGAGTTAAGCGGGAGCATAACAGTTATGCGGCGCTCAGTATAAATACTGATAATAATTTAAGCTGCTGCTTTGAGATTGATACCAAT